>JBBJOK010000099.1:0-8994 GCA_037721545.1 Chitinophagaceae bacterium | reverse complement strand
ATCTAATTTTTCCCAGGTAAATAATTCTACTTTAATATTTTTTACTTTCCCGTCGGGAGAAGTAAATGTTTTATTTACCACTTCACTTTTTCGTCCCATGTGCCCATATGCTGCTGTTTCTGAATATATTGGAGTTCTCAACTTTAAACGTTGCTCAATAAAATAAGGGCGCATATCAAAAATACCTTCAACTACTTTTGATATTTCTCCATCACTCATTTCCACTTTAGCAGTACCGTAAGTATTTACATTTACGCTGGTTGGTTGAGCAACACCTATAGCATAAGAAACCTGCACTAAAATTTCATCGCAAACCCCTGCTGCAACAAGGTTTTTAGCGATATGGCGGGTTGCGTAGGCTGCACTCCTGTCAACCTTTGAAGGGTCTTTGCCACTAAAAGCACCGCCACCATGAGCACCTTTACCGCCATACGTATCAACAATTATCTTCCGGCCTGTTAAGCCTGTATCCCCATGTGGACCACCAATTACAAATTTTCCCGTTGGATTAATATGATACTTGATATTGTTGTTGAAAAGTTTGGCGTATTTCTTATACTTTGATTTTACCCGAGGTATAAGGATATTGATCATGTCACTTTTTATCTTCGCTAACATTTTTCCTTCGCTATCAAAATCATCATGCTGAGTTGAAACAACTATTGCATCAATTCTTACCGGTTTATTATTATCATCATACTCTAATGTAACCTGGCTTTTGGCATCAGGACGCAAATATTTTATCTGCTTATTCTCTCTTCTAAGTGCTGAGAGTTCAATTAAAACTTTATGAGCAAGACTTAATGCAAGCGGCATGTAATCATCTGTTTCATTTGTTGCATACCCAAACATCATTCCCTGGTCACCTGCACCCTGCTCCTCTTTACTTTTTCTATCAACTCCCTGATTAATATCAGACGACTGTTCGTGTATCGCTGAAAATACACCACATGAGTTTGCTTCAAACATATATTCGCTTTTGGTATAACCAATCTTACGAATTACATCCCTGGCAATAGTCTGAACATCTAAATACGCTTTAGATTTAACTTCCCCGGCCAATACAACCTGGCCTGTAGTTACCAATGTTTCACAGGCAACTTTACTTTGAGGATCAAAGGCTAAAAAATTATCGATCAATGCATCGCTGATTTGGTCAGCAACTTTATCCGGGTGTCCTTCACTCACAGATTCTGATGTAAATAAATAAGGCATGTATAGTTTTATTTGAGGCGCAAAATTAAGTTTTAAGCGCTAATGGACAAAATCCAAATAAAAAAAACCAGGATTAAATCTTTGAATAAATGATTCTCAATCTGATTCTGTTTGGTGAGATACTACCGCCTACAAGTTTTACACGGCCCATGGCCACATTGTTTGCGGCAAAAAATAAAGGTGGTACAGGTATATTACACTCATCAATATATCCCTGCGCTGTTCTCACATAATTAGGTGCACTTAATCTTAAGGTTGGGATAAATTTATTATTGGTAATTATCTTTTGTACGTAACGTGATATATTAAAAGTATAGGTTGCTATACTGGTGCCCGGTGCTCCATTCAAAAAAGTTTTAAAACCGCCGAAGTTAGCAATATCAGGACGGCCTTCAACTAACCTAAAATCGCATGGTACAGGGCGATAGGCTCCATTTATAGAATCCCTTACATCAAGAAAAAGAAAATTTGGTGCGGTAAAAAATTGATCAAAAGTAGAAGTAGAAGCAACCTGTTCCATTATTAGTTCAGCCCGGTGAATAATACGATTTGATAAACCTGTAAGTCCCGGAATTTTTAGTTCAGCAAAAGTTCCTGGTGCGGTTTGTATGTAGACAAAATTATCTCCGGCAGGGTTAGAATTTGCGTTTGAAAAATTTACAACTTCAGCACCACTTCTGTTTCTTACGATATTATTTGCACTTTTATCTCCAGGAAGCAAACCAAAATTTACAACTATTTGTGAGTCTAGAAGGTTCGCTCTTTTAATCTTGTAATAAATAGCAAGTTTTGTTTTACCATCAACAAGGCTATAATATGTTAGCGCATTCCCCAAATTATCAGGAACAATAGCAAAACCTTTGAAAAAATCTTTAAACAAGGAATCAGTTCTTATTGAATCCATTGCCAGTAATGTCTGACCAAAAGTATTACTCAATCTGATACGAAGCTGATTTTTTGACGTATCTCTAAAAGCTTTTATTGAATCAGATAACCTTGCGGGAGTATAAGTGGCAGACCCTAATACAGCTGGTTTAAAAGGATAAATTGTGCAAGTGCTGGTATCCGGGTTAAAGTTGCCGGCAATTTCATGTACTTCAACCCGCTGCGGTTTTGAGGAATCGCCAAAAATATTTTTATAACTTAAAACTAATACTACAGAATCTAAAGTTCGATCTGCAGCCTTAGCTTCAAACCCAAATGGAAATCTTGCGGGTTTAAGTTCAGTATAAATTATTGCTTTTGTTGTTCCAAAAATGGGATCTGTTCCAATGTAACCAAGCGCATGATCATCTGTGGGAAAGACGGTAGCACAACCTTTTCCATCTGGGATTGAATCATAATTATTTGCAACAACACTAATTATTTCTTCAAATGTATTTACATTATCAATTGCAGGTATAAGATCGCCGCCTAAAGTGGTAGAATCTATTTTTGTACACTGCCAGCTTAAAAAAGAAAACAATATAAGGCCCGTAAAAGCTAAAGGGAGTTTAGTTTTGATCACAGTAGAATATTTGATAATAGGGATTTTTTTATTTGTCGGAAAGGTCGGTATACAATTGTAAATAGTCTGTTAAATCTGATTCGGCATTAAAAGCCAAAACCTTTTTGCCTTTTACTTTAGTAAATTCTTCAGCTAGTTTTTTATCAACTTTTTCGGCACCAAATGTAATAGCGTCAGCATAGGTTGCGCCCCCTCTAAACATAGAGGTGTTAGACCCATCATTATAAATCTGGATATCACATTCTTTAATATTTGCATTTATAGTTGCCAATTTCATAAACTCTTTACCCATCTTTTCCTTATAAGTATTTTGGCCTATTGTATATATAACTTTACAATTACTGAATACCGGCTCTTTCTTATAAGCACATTTTATATACATTGGTATCAGGCCTGTCATCCATCCGCTGCAATGAATTATATCCGGAGGCCAACCAAATTTCTTGACTGTTTCAAGTGCACCTTTACAAAACAAGACTGTTCTAAGGGCGTTATCATCAAACCACTTTTCATTTTCATCATGAAATAAAGTTTTACGCTTGAAGTAATCCTCATTATCCAAAAAATATATCTGCAGGCGGGCATTGGGTAACGATGCCACTTTAATTACTAAAGGGTAATCGTCTCCATCAATTGAAACATTAATTCCTGATAATCTAACTACCTCATGCAAACGGTGCCGTCTTTCATTAATCAGCCCAAAACGAGGCATAATACACCTTACTTCCATCCCGGTATCATTCGATTTTACAGCCAGTTTATTTACAATCTCCGCAAACTCTGTCATCTCCAAATATGGAGACATTTCGTTAGCTATGAATAAAATTCTTTTCTTTGTTGACATTAGCGAAAATTAATTTGCAGTATGGGTTCTAAAAGACCGGCGAAGTTACAAAATTTTTTCTGTAAACCCCATTGCTATCAATTGTATTAGCCTAGTAAACATGATAATATTTAAATATGCTGGTGATGTGATGCATCAGTTAAAAAAAGGAAGACAAAATGATTCTACAATTGGGTTTATACCTACTATGGGTGCTTTACATCAGGGGCATACATCATTACTGCAAAAAAGCAAACAGGTATGTGAACTAACTGTAAGCAGCATTTTTATAAACCCTACACAATTTACCAATGCAGATGATTTTAAAAAATATCCTGTTACACTGGAAAATGATATTTATACATTGGAAAAAAATGGATGTGATATTTTGTTTTTGCCGGAAGTAAAGGAAATGTACCCAAATGGAACTATCCCGAAAAAACATTTTGATCTCGGTTATCTGGAAACTATACTGGAAGGAGAATTTAGACCGGGTCATTTTCAGGGTGTTTGCCAGGTAGTAAGTCGCTTGTTGGAGATAATTAGCCCTACTCATTTATTTATGGGACAAAAAGATTATCAGCAATGCCTGGTAATAAAAAGACTTTTGGAATTAGAAAATTTAGAAATCGAACTTGTCATTTGTGAAACGCTGCGGGAAGCAAACGGGCTGGCAATGAGCAGTAGAAATTTAAGATTAAATAATCAACAAAAAGAACAGGCGTCTCATATTTATAAAATGCTGCTTCATGTAAAACAAAATATAAAAACCGGTTCTTTACTCCTTCTGAAGAAAGAAGCAAAAGAATATTTAACGATCAAAGGTTTTAAACCCGATTATGTAGATATTGCCACGGCCAACAATTTAGAACCCGTAGATACATGGGACGGCAAAACTAAGCTGGTGGTGCTTGCTGCTGCTTCTGTCGGTGAAGTAAGGTTGATAGATAACTTGATATTAAATCAGTAACCTGTTTCAATTTGTAACTTGCAACCGATATGAAAAGTGGGATACTATCAATTTTAAAATATATTTTCTTTCTCGCACTTGGGCTTTTTTTAGTTTGGTGGCAATTTGATAAAATGAGTGCCTTGCAAAAAAAAGATTTTAGTGAAAGTTTACAACATGCTAATTACTTTCTCCTTATCCCCATAGTTATTATTGCCCTGTTAAGTCACATAAGCCGTGCATTGAGATGGAAGTTGTTAATTGAGCCTATGGGTTATAAGCCTGGTACTGCAAACACGTTTTATTCAGTAATGTCGGGATATCTTGTAAATACCTTTGTGCCCCGGGCAGGCGAAATACTAAAATGTACCTTGCTAAGCCGCTATGAAAAAATTCCAGCGAATAAACTCTTCGGGACTATTGTAGCTGAAAGAGTGTTTGATCTTTTCTGTTATTTTATCATCATTATTATTACCATTATAGTTCAACTAAAATTTGTAAGCATTTTTGTTAAAACAAAAATTAAGCAAATTGCTGATGAGAATTTCGCCCTGTCAATATGGTTTAAGCTATTACTACTTATCATTACACTCTTAGTTACAATACTTTTTATTAAATGGCTGTTTAAAAGATTTGCACAACATAAATATATAACAGGATTTAAAAAATTTTACTCCGGATTGAAAGAAGGTTTTATCACCATTGTCAAATTAAAAAACAGGGGGTGGTTTATCATTCATTCTATATTTATTTGGTTAATGTATTTATTGCAGATTTATATAGGGTTCTTTGCTCTGAATTCTACATCACATTTAGGCATAGTTGAAGCCAGTAGCGTTTTGAGCCTTTCAACACTGGCAATGATAGTTTCCCCGGGAGGGATAGGAGCATTTCCATTAGCCGTTCAGGAAGTACTTTTGATCTATAATGTGGACAATGTTTCTTTCGGATGGTTGTTGTGGGGGATTTCAACAGCAATTATTATTATAGTTGGATTGATAAGTTTAGGATTATTAATGTATAAAAACAAACAATTGGATGAAGCAAAGCAAAACAATAGCACAAAAAATATTTAGTGGTGAAGAAATAAGGCTTCAAATTAAAAGATGGAATTTAAAAGGGAAAAAAATAGTTTTTACCAATGGTGTATTCGATATTTTGCACCCCGGGCACATTCAATTATTATCAGAAGCTGCCACTTACGCTGATATTCTAATTGTAGGAGTCAATTCAGATTTATCGGTAAAAAGGTTAAAGGGAAACAACAGGCCCGTTAATAGCGAAGCTTCCAGGGCTTTAATTTTATCAGCATTGGTAATGGTTGATGCCGTTATCATTTTTGAAGAAGATACGCCTCTTGAACTTATAAAATTGATTGAGCCTTATGTTTTGGTTAAAGGTGGCGATTATACAATTGATACAATTGTGGGGGCAAAAGAAGTAATGGCAAATAATGGAGAAGTAAAAATAATACCGCTGGAAGAAGGGTTTTCAACTACCGGTATTATTAATGCCTTTAGCAATACCAAATAGCATTTATTATTTTGTAATCAATTACCAAATAAGATGAAACGAAAAATCATACCCCGTGATATAAGCTGGATCTCCTTTAATGGACGAGTACTACAGGAAGCTGCTGACGACTCTGTGCCGCTAAGAGAGCGTATCCGGTTCCTGGGAATATTTTCTAATAATCTTGATGAATTTTTTAGAGTTAGGGTAGCTACCTTAAAACGCATGATCTACTTTGGAAACAAAGCACAAATACATCTGGAAACCGGCCCCCAAAAAATACTGGACGAAATAAACGCGAAAGTAACAGAGCAGCAAAATGAATTTAACAGGATATGGAATGAAATATTACGCGAATTAAAAAAAGAGAAGATCTTTCTAATCACTGAAAAGCAACTTAATAAGGAACAGCAAAAATTTGTACTCTCTTATTTTCATGATGAAGTAAGGAGCAATATTGTGCCCCTCATGATAGAAACCATGCAGGCATTTCCTACGCTGAATGACAAATCAATTTACCTCGCATGTAAACTTTCAAAATCAGATGGAAGCATTCCGCAAAAATTTGCTCTTGTTTCTGTTCCGGTAAATAGATTACCGCGGTTTATTATATTGCCCTCCAGCCAACAGGGGCAGTATATAATTTTATTGGAAGATGTTATTCGTTTTTCACTACCACAAATATTTGCCATATTTGGTCACGATGTTTTTTCTTCCAATATCATAAAAGTAACGAGAGACGCTGAAATAGATATAGATAATGATGTATCTACTTCCTTCATTCAAAAAATAGAAAAGGGTGTAAAAAACCGTAAAAAAGGCAAACCGGTAAGATTTATTTTTGATAAAGACATTGACCCTTCTCTTCTAACTTATCTAATTAAACGGCTTGGACTTTCCGTTAAAGACAACATACAGTCCGGCGGCAGGATCCATAACTTTAAAGACTTCATGAATTTTCCGGAGTCTGTTTTTCAAACAAAAAATCCGAGAAAAAAACCATTTATACATCCCTTATTACAAAATGTAAACAGCGTAACAAAAGTTGTTCTTGAAAGAGATGTGCTTTTAAATTTTCCGTATCATTCTTTTGATTCAATTATTGATTTGATAAGAGAAGCTGCAATTTCTCCGGATGTAATAAGCATAAAGCTTACCTGCTATCGCCTTGCATCCCAATCTAAAATTATTAACGCACTTACCAACGCTGTAAGAAATGGAAAGCAGGTTACAGCAATATTAGAGTTGAGAGCCAGATTTGATGAAGAAAATAATCTGGAATGGAAAGAAATTCTTGAAGATGCCGGGGTAAAAGTTTTTATTGGCGTTCCTAATATGAAAGTGCATGCTAAAATTTGCCTGATAAAGAAAAAAGTGAATAATCATACATTCCATTATGGTTTTGTAAGTACCGGAAATTTAAACGAAAAAACATCATCACTTTATAGCGACCACTGCCTTTTGACGGCTGAAAGAAATATTATGGCTGATGTAAACAGAGTCTTTAATTATCTTGAAAATCCCAGAAATATTCAGCTATTAAGAGATTGCCAAACATTACTATCCAGCCCTGTAACTATGCGCAGGCAATTAGGGTTGTTTATTGATAAAGAAATAAAAGCTTCAAAAGAAGGAAAACATAGTTCCATAACATTAAAATTAAACTCATTAAGTGATGAGAAGCTTATCCTTAAATTATACGATGCTGCAAGGGGTGGCGTAAAAATAAAATTAATAATCAGGGGCATCAGCTGTATGTATACGGAAAATAAAAAGTTCAGAAAGAAAGTCAATGCTATCAGCATTATTGATGAATATTTGGAACATGCAAGGGTGCTGATATTTCATCATGATGGAAAAGAAAAAATCATTATTTCTTCTGCAGACTGGATGGTAAGAAATCTGGATCATCGTGTAGAAGTTGCAATTCCAATTCTGGATAAACACATTCAAAAAGAATTGAAAGACATCATTGAAATTCAACTAAATGATAATGTGAAGGCAAGAACACTTAATAATGAACTTGACAATGAATACGTAAATCCCAGAAATACCACGAAAGTAAGGTCGCAAATTGAAATTTATAATTACCTGTTAAATAAAAATTACCACCATAGTGAAACTGGCAGCAATTGATATTGGAAGTAATGCGGCACGGCTGCTTATTTCAGAAGTTACAGTGGATGACAAAGGCGCAGCAAAATTCAATAAAATTGATCTTATCCGTGTTCCGCTGCGGTTAGGTTTTGATGTTTTTGAAAAAGGAGAAATATCAACCCATAGAATTGATATGATTTCCCAAACGATGAAAGCATACAAGCATTTATTAAATATTTATGAAGTAAAACATTTAAAAGCATGTGCAACTTCTGCAATGCGGGATGCAAAAAACGGAATCGCTGTAATTAAAAAGATCAAAAAAGAAACCGGTATCGAAATTGAAATAATTTCCGGAAGTGATGAAGCTGCATTTATTTATGAAAATCATATCGCAGAAAATTTAGATAAGGAACACTCCTACTTATATATTGATGTTGGAGGTGGCAGTACAGAATTAACTTTTTTCAGTAACAATAAAATGGTTTTTAAAGACTCATACAACATAGGCACCATCAGGCTTTTAAAAAACAAAGTTTCGGATGATCTATGGGATGAAATGAAAGAAAGTATAAAATTAAAAACCAAAGGCCATAAAGAAGTAACGGCAATTGGTTCGGGCGGTAATATCAATAAAATTTTTTCTCTCAGTAAAACAAAAGAAGGCAAACCCTTATCAGTAGAATTACTCCGTGATTATTATAAAGAATTAAGCAATGTTTCTTTAGATGACCGTATAAATATTTACAAATTAAAAGAAGATAGGGCCGACGTAATTGTACCCGCTTTGCAAATTTATATTAATGTAATGCGTTGGGCGGGGGCCATTGAGATTTATGTGCCAAGGATAGGACTTGCGGATGGATTGATACAGCACTTATATGAAGAAAT
>JBBJOK010000098.1:0-9007 GCA_037721545.1 Chitinophagaceae bacterium | reverse complement strand
GCATTGCAAAAGCAATTACAATGTTGGCTTCAGGTTTTAATTGAAACGGATTTATAAAAAAAATAATAACTGCGAGAGATACACAGATGAGTGCTATTATTTGTTTTGTAAAACGTATACGCAATAGAAGAATTTATGCTAAAATATAAAATGAAATGGAAACTTAACTTAGAAAGCCTGTCTGCAGCATCAATAATAAACTCATTAATCCTTTTTGTTGCCGGGCTTCGGTTGTTAGGTCACTATTTGTCCCGAACTTGTTTCGGGAAGACCAAATAACGGCTATTCGGGGAAGACCAACAAGGGCGGGGAGTATTTATTAGTATTCCAACAAACAAGATCGACTTCTCTAACTTCTGCAAATTTTTATCAAACGTAAGTAATGGAACTTTTTGTTCAATTGCGGGAGCTGCTATAATTGCATAAGGAACTTTCATTTCACCTTGCGACAATACAAGAAATAAACTAATAACTTGTGAGAGATGATCTTTATGCGGTTCTGTTTCCATCTTCATAAAGGCTGATCAGATTCTGTATACTATCTTTTAAAATTCCTGAAGCTTCGTCAAATAAACTGTCTTTACTTTTTTTAGAAGCTTTGTTGTCAATCGACTTTTTTATCGTAGCTCTTATGATATCAAGGTCTTCAAAAAATACCGGGATATTTTTTTCGTAAAAAGAATTTATCGCTTCAATGTTTAGTAAAATGGACTCGTATTCTGTTGCAATGGTGTTGATATCTTTTACATTTTCTATGGAGTGCCTCCTCGGGATCCTGTTGAATAATGCTGTTAATGCTGTTGCTGTTGAATCCATGCTTTGACGTTTTATCTGCTGCAAACAAATGTACGGCAAAGGGTTTTTGCAAATTCAGTCCACTGGAAAATCCCTTGTGCCAAAATTAAAATGTATGTAATTTGTAATCATGAGTCGTAAATATAAGTTTGGTGACAGCGATAAATTATACTTCATCAGTTTTGCTGTGGTAAACTGGATAGATGTTTTTGTTAGAAAAGAATATAAAGATGTTGTTATAGAAAGCTGGAAATATTGCCAGGCACATAAAGGTCTGGAAATTTATGGATGGGCAATTATGCCGAGCCATGTACACATGATAATAAGCAGTAAAGAAAATAAGCTTGAAGATATTGTTCGTGATATGAAAAGCCATACATCTACTGCACTGAAAAAAGAAATTAAAAACCATGTTGGAGAAAGCAGGAGAGAATGGATGTTATGGATGATGGAAAAAGCAGGTAAGGAAAATGGTAATAATAATGACTGGCAGTTTTGGCAACAACATAATAAGCCTATTCAAATGCTGAACATTAAAATGTTTCATCAAACACTTAATTACATACACAACAATCCTGTTGAAGTTGGATTTGTAGAGAAGGCGGAAGATTGGTTGTATTGCAGCGCAGGAGATTTTTATGATAAGAAAGGATTGATTGAGTTAGTATTTATTACATAACATATCAAAGAAGTTTAATGTTACTGGCGCAAGCGTCCGCTTGTGCCTTTGAAAAAAATTACAAATAATAAAAAGTTAGAACTCTCCTTCTAATTTGTTTGCGAAAATTTAATGAGTTGTTGGGATTGCTTTAAGATGGTTGAGCTCTGTTATAAGGCACAAGCGGACGCTTGCGCCAGCGAAACTCTTTTAATTACGAAAGATGGAACGCAACCTTGCGCCAATACGGGGCTGTTATAAGGCACAAGCGGACGCTTGCGCCAGCGAAACTCTTTTAATTACGAAAGATGGAACGCAACCTTGCGCCAATACGGGGCTGTTAAAGGCACAAGCGGACGCTTGCGCCAGGGAAATTTTTTTAATTACGAAAGAAGGAACGCAACCTTGCGCTATACCGGTTTATTCGTGTTGTTGGTAATTGCTAAACACATTGTAGCCACACGAACACAAACACCTGCAAAGAAAAATTTTCTTTTACCGGACAGTAGTGGTTTGTAACTCAGGACTTTCTTATTTCTGATTGTAATTTGTAAGTCCGTAGTTGCAAACTACTGACAGCAATTCTTTTTATTTTAAGATACTAAGGATAGCGAGGGGGGAACCTTGCGCCAATATGGGGACTTTTAATATTCTGGTATAGTAAAAAAAATACAGGTCCCTTTTCCTATTTCGCTTTCAACACGAAGAGTTCCACCATTTTGGGTAACAAAATCTTTTACAAATATTAAACCAAGCCCTGAGCCTTTTTCATTATTTGTGCCAGATACTGTGGCTGTATTAGATTTCATAAAAAGATTTTCACTGATATTTGCTTCCATACCTATACCCGAATCAATAATACAAACCTCCACCATCTTATCTATTCGCCGGGCAACTACGGTTACCAATCCGCCTTGCGAACTAAATTTAATGGCATTTGTAACCAGGTTTTGAAGAATAGAACGTAGCATTAATGCATCTGCCTTTAAATAAATATCAAAAGGCACTTTGTTTTCAAGAACAATATTCTTTTGCGTGGCATTGGCTTTTAGCAATTCAAAACTCTGGTTTACTGCACCAACCAAATGAAGCCTTTCAGGATTTAAAGTTGTTTTCTCCTGTTGCGTTTTGGCCCAGTCAACCAGTTCATTCAGTTGTTGCAGAATATTATGAGAAGTGCGATGAATGATCTTTGCAAATGCCTGGATATTATCAAAAATATGATTTTCGATATTGCGGTTTAATTCATCTGATGCAATCAGCAAAGCCGTTAAAGGGTTGCGTAGGTCATGAGAAATAACCGACAGAAATTTATCTTTTGATAAACTAAGAGCCTTAAGTTCATGGTTTAGGTTTTCGAGTTCACTGGTTCTATCCAAAACCCGTTTTTCAAGATGCTGATTTAAGCCCAGAAGGTCATCATTTGTCCTGATCAGTTTTTCTTCCTGTCGTTGTAAAAGCTGAGCTTTTTCATGAAGTTCCTCATTTGCACTCCTTAATTCCTCTTTCTGAGCCATTAAAGCTTCAGATAAAATAATTAACTCTGCCGCCCGTTTTTCTTTTTCTTCGTTTTGAAATACAAGTTCTTTGTTAGCAATAAATAATTCTGCTGCCCGATTTTCTTTTTCTTCATTTTGAAAGGCGAGTTCCTTGTTAGCAATAATTAATTCTGCCGCCCGTTTTTCTTTTTCTTTATTTTGAAAAGCGAGTTCCTTGTTAGCAATAATTAATTCTGCCGCCCGTTTTTCTTTCTCATCGTTTTGAAAGGCAAGTTCTTTATTAGCAATGACTAACTCTGCTGCCCGTTTTTCTTTCTCATCGTTTTGAAATACAAGTTCTTTATTAGCAATGACTAACTCTGCTGCCCGTTTTTCTTTCTCATCGTTTTGAAAGGCAAGTTCTATGTTAGCAATACTTAACTCTGCTGCCCGTTTTTCTTTCTCATTGTTTTGAAAGGCAAGCTCTTTATTTGCAATGCTTAACTCTGCTCCCCGTTTTTCTTTCTCTTTGTTTTGAAAGGCAAGTTCTTTGTTAGCAATGACTAACTCTTCTGCCTGTTTTTCTTTCACCTGGTTTTGAAAAGCAAGTTCTTTGTTAGCAATCGTTAATTCTGCTGCCCGTTTTTCTTTCTCATCGTTTTGATAGGCAAGTTCTATGTTAGCAATGCTTAACTCTGCTGCACGTTTTTCTTTCTCATTGTTTTGAAAGGCAAGTTCTTTGTTAGCAATGCTTAACTCTGCTGCACGTTTTTCTTTCTCATTGTTTTGAAAAGCAAGTTCTGTATTTGCAATGACTAACTCTGCTGCACTTTTTTCTTTCTCTTCGTCCTGAAAAGTAAGCTCTTTAGAATCAATAATTAACTCACCAGATTTTTTTCTTTTAACCATATTCAGACTTGACAAAGTGATATTCTTGTAAAATTGGTGTATAGGGGTATTGGCCAAATGATTGTCGGATTGAAAAGTATTTTATTATCCCCTTAGATTAAAGGTAATGTAATGAAGTGGGCTTCCAATACAAACATCTCGTTTGCTGACATCGTTTGCAATGCAGACTACAGCTAGCAATTTTTTTATTTTAAGATACTTTCGCCATTGTTGGTTTTTGTGCGGATGGTTTCGCAGTTGGGCTATCACCAAACAATTAGTACGAAGGTTTATTCGTGTTGTTGGTGATTGCTAAACACATTTGCGACCACACGAACACAAACACCAGCAAAGAAAATATTGCAATACTTTTAGCAGGCACAAGAAGCCAGGCTCCAAGCTAAGCCTCATTCTTGCGCCAATGCAGGGCAAGGGGGTCACTTTATCATAAAACACATACAAATATTCCTCTCACTTTTAAGTTGATTAATTCCTGTTCAACTATTTCGATGTCACTATATTCTGAATTATAAGACAAAGGTTTTAAAATAATTGATTGATGACTCCATTGTTCATCTTCTACATTTTTTTTACTATGATACTCTTTTACTGTATAACAGGAACCAAATTCAGAATCATATAAACTGGTACTTTCAACTAAAACAATTTTACCATTTCTACTACCTCCTTCGTCCTGTTGAAATAAGCAATAAGAACCGTTTGGAATTTTTTTGTTCATGGATTCACCGACAACTTTACAAACAAAGTGGCCTTTTTTTGCTGCTATATTCAAAGGTAATTCGATCCATTCGAAATCAGAATAAATTTGTAAATCACTAAAAATTCCTGCTGCCGCAGATATATCAACTAAGGGTATTGAATTGATATAGGGTTTAACCTTATCGAATCGTAATATTCTAAATGGTATTTCCTTTTTATATGTCGAAATATGTTGCTTTAAATATTCGCGGAGATCATTGTTACATGCATATATAAAAGTCCCCTTTATTCCCCGATACATTATTGTTTTATAAATATTGATAATGTATAATTTTAAATCGTCAATGTTATTAACACCCATTCTACCGTACTTATCAAAATACATTTTGGGGTCAACTTCTATCCTATTAGTTAATTTGTTATAATTAATTTCTTTTCCAAAAATTACCCCAGAATAGTTTAAGTCATATCCTTGTGTTGTATGGATACATCCAATTTCTTTAAATGCATTGGGTGAATTAATCCATTCTTTGTCGGTTTGGTTCCATTGAAATTCCAGTCCATCAATTTCAATATCTATTGCGGCTTTATCTTCTTTGGATGACCAGGGCCAAGAATAACCTGCAATCAACCTGCATAACCCACCTACTTTTTCTCTCTTTCCAAGTTCATCATACAAATCGACTAAAGAATCAAATACATACAGTTCATAATCTTTCGCAGAATAAGTAATTCTATTGGCTCGTTTGACATGAAGCAATTCATCTACAAATTTTATATAATTATTGCCCCCTTGAACCCTCATTTGAGAGGTTAGCTCAAGTTTTAAGGTGTTACGATCATTTAGTAGCGTGTCGAATTTTTCTTCGCCTATGTCTGAGGGTTTAACAGATTGAGCAGAGTCATAGAAAAATATTTGATTCTTACTATTAGCAATTATCCAATCCAATTCATTGCCAGTATCATCTAGACCTAATTTGCGATTATTCTTTTTGAAGGCACCTCGCCAACCAATATTTTTATATTGACGCAATCTATGTGCTTCGTCAACAATCAATAGGTCATATTTTTCTTTTAGTTTAAAGGTGTCTGACGGATTTATTATCATTGAAGCTTTTAATCCTGGCATTTTTCTAAAAACATTTTCGAGTGATTCTCTAAGTGAGGTCATTGCGATTACTAGCCCAATCTTTGCATGAGGATATTTTGCTTGAAATGACTTAATGTAATTTATTTCTTTTAGTTCATCATCATTAAACTCTTCGAAACTCGTATCAGCAATCTCTGAATTCAATAATTTTATTAAGTAAGTAGCCAATATTGTTTTACCTGTTCCCGCACTTCCTTTAATGAAAATTCTATTTGAGTTTTTTATAGTCAAACCTTCAAGTATTTCAAGAACTGAATTATATTGATCTTCATTCAAAGACTTATACGGTGAATATTTAAATATTTCAGAGTTTTCAATTTCTGTCAGGGATTTGGAAACAATCTTTTTCTCAATCAGTTTATTCCAAACTTCTTTAAAAAGATCTTTGTATAAATCTTGTTGATAGTAGTTATGATTGATTAATCCATAATTTCCATTTTGTAAATCATACGTTCCTTCAGAAGAAATATATTGGATTAAATTGGATTCAATATCTAATGTTGCAGACTTATTGAATTTATCAGAACCAATTATTGAAATTTTATTTAATTTACTTCTTTCAGGATTTGCAAGGTGATTTTTAATTCTACTTGATGCATTTGTAGATTCACCTACGTAGGCTAATCGTTCCGTTTCATTTTGGATAAAATATACTAAAGGCCATTGATTCTTAACCCAAGGATTTTGTTCAATTTTTATTAATGTTTCCTTGTTAAAATCATATTGCTCAGAAACTTCAATCGATAATTCAAATGATAAATTCATAGCTCGTTGTATTTCTTTGCTGTACCCTTAGACTTGGCAACAGGATATTTTTTACCATTTTGTTCAATCTTTTTAAGAACTATTTCTTTTATATTAAAACCGTACTTTTCAGCAAGCAGAAAAGCAAACGCAAAAACATCAGCCAATTCTTCTTTTACTTTTTGCTTGTCTACTTCTTCGGATTGTTTCCAAAGGAATAATTCAAGTAGTTCGTTTGCTTCAACTGAAATCGCAAGTGCCAAATCTTTTGAATTATGAAACTGTTCCCAATCTCTTTGATTGCGAAACTCAACCAGCTTGTTTATTATCTCTTCTGTTTCTGTCATTTCATTCCTCCTTCAAACATTTGTTTTGCCATTTCATATTCTTTGTCGTAAGGCAAATTCAATTGCGATAGCATTTCGGGAATTGCAATTGACCAACTTACATAGTAGTATGCGAGCAAATGATAACCTGAAAAATCTTTCTTTGGAATGTTTGAGAGTTTGTAGTTGTTGCCTGCTGATGGGTTTATTCCCTGCGTTCCCAACATTGCAATTTCAAGTGCTGTGGCTTTTATTTTTTCTACACACATTTTATTAAACACTTGCATTGCATCAACCATGAACATGACAACTGCCATGTTCAAACCAATTTTTTGGGCTGACTCCTGAAAAGTTTTCATTTCCTTCTCCTTGAATTTTTTGTTTGATTCAAGGCCGAAAGGGTCGGCTTCTATTGAACTTAAAAGTCCTTCAATATTTGTACGGTTGTTTCGATATTCTTCTTCATCGATTAACTCAAAATATTTATTGAGTTTTAAATCGTCTCCCCAGTGTTGCACTAATTCATATTCTTCACCTGCATTTTTGTCTTTGCGATATTCAAGAAACTCATCGTAAAGTCGGTTTGCTTCTTTTAGTTCAGAAGGCAATGCATTGAACTTTGAGATTAGGTCAAGGCCAAACAAATCTTTAAAATGAAGTGCGTTTACAAGATTTAAAACCTTGCTTGCTGAAATAATTTCTTTCGGAACAAATTGAGTGGCTCGCTTATCTGTAACAGCATTCTTGCCTTCTGTTACAAGCCCGTAAAGAGAAATGAATTGAAAAGGTTTTAACTCGTGATAATTTTCATTAAGAAAATCTTCAATGAAAAGATCGATAGGCGTGTTGAATATTTTGTCGATTAATACCCGCAAATAGAGCATCAAGATAGGAGGTTATTGATGCCTCGTTATACCCCCCCCCCGGTTAGTTTAGTAAAGCTCTTGGAGTAGTCTCTAATGAACTGTGCTTTCATTTCACCGTTAGAAACAAAAAGCATATTATTATTTTCTTTTCTTGCCTGAATTACAAAATCAAGATGTACAAGTTCGTGCATCATTAAATGTTCCACTGCCTGATACTGTTCTTTGTATTTGATGAGATGAAAATCTCTATCATAGTTTTCAGCAAATTCAATTTTTGCAGCGGTGGGAATATCCGAGGTAGCTTCCACCTCAATTTTTTTTCCACTTTCTTTTTCCAAATAGGAATTATATTCATTGAAAACTCTTTTTCCTGCTTCGGATTTTGTCCACTCTTCAGAAACTTTTATTGTTAGTGATAAAGCATGATTGAAAAGATTCTGATCGTGGATGCCGCATTTTTTTAGTGCCGCAATGGCATAGTCAAATGCAATTAAAGTATTTCCTAACTCTTCGTTTGCCAATGCAATTCCGTAACTGGTGTTCGGATAATTTGGATTGATGTCATATGCTTTCTCAAGAAGTTTTAAACCTTCCTCCCATTTTCCGATTTGAATTAGGTTCGTTCCTAAATTATTTATTGCTATGTGGTCTTTAGGGTTTTGAACAACTGCTTCGTTGTAATATTTTACTGCTGTATCAATATCATCTTTTTCTCTTGCGAAAATATTCTCCATCATGATTAAAGCGTAACCGTTTTTGGAGTCCCACTTTAAAGCATCGATGAGGCAATTTATTGCCTCATCTTGATTTCCTTCTTCAGAAAATATTTGCCCTAATACTCGGTGATATTCCGAAACGGTTGGGTTTTCCTTAATTAGTTTTAGTAAAATAGGCTTGGCTTCGCTAAACTTTCTTTTTTCACAAAGTGCAACAGCTTTGTCGAATTCGGGTTTCTGGTTTATGATTGATGGAACATCAATCATGATTTGAACAAGGTCCGATTCGATCAATACTTTCGGTTTGTAAACACCGAAAGTGTAATACTTTTCCAGTTCTGACTTAAGTATTTCATTGCTCTTTCCGTTCGCCTTTGCTTTTGGAAAGAGGTCGAAAAGAAAATCACTAAGTTGGTGAACTATTACCATTTATTTTTTATCAATTTTTCGGTGCAAAGAAAGCATTTTTTCAACATAGAGGTGTTTTTTGATATTCTTATGATGACTGGCTGCCGGATATTAGCGGAAAGCCCACTGCTGAAGGTTTTGTGCTGGCGGTTTGTGGCGAGGACTTGCAGCGGTTAGCCGGAACTGGAGATGATAGATATACGGACCCGTCCTGAAAAAAGTTGTCTCGTTAATAATGATAATCCTGCATTTGGTTGA
>JBBJOK010000097.1:0-9084 GCA_037721545.1 Chitinophagaceae bacterium | reverse complement strand
AGGTATTCATTTTCCATTTTTCCCCTTTCAAATAAATTGTACTGCGGCTGTTCCATAGTAGGGCCGATCAATTTATATTTTTCAGCAACACGATGTGCTTCCATTATTTCTACCCCACTCCATTCACTGCTTCCCCAGTACAAAATTTTTCCCTGCTGAATTAACGTATTCATTGCCCACACAGTTTCTTCTATAGGTGTGTTTTTATCAGGACGATGACAATAGAAGAGATCAAGATACTCTACCTGCAATCTTTGCAAAGCTTCATTACATGCTTCTATTAAGTGTTTTCGGCTGTTACCTGTTTGATTAGGTTTATTATCCTTGCCGCGCCAACCAAAAAATGCTTTTGAAGAAACCGTATATGATGATCTGTCCCAGTTTTTATTTTTTAAAACACGCCCCATCATTTTTTCACTTTCTCCTAAAGCGTAAACTTCTGCATTATCAAAAAAATTGATGCCATTGTCATAAGCAATTCCCATTAACTCATCCGCCACTCCATCGTCTATTTGCTTACTAAAACTTACCCAACTGCCAAATGATAAAACACTTAATTGCAATCCGGATTTTCCAAGACGCCGATATTCCATATACTTATTTTTGAGTTTTCTACGCTTCAAATGTAAACCCAAATGTTTTTTAAAAAATTATAATTTAGATTATTGCGGAAATTCCGAAGCAGGAATGTTTAAATAACCTTTAGGATCGCGGATATTCCAACCACTAAAGTCTTGTGGCGCTTCTAATGCAGAACCATCTATGTAGTGGGTTTTTGTACGAATACGAACCGGTTTATCTGTATAAAATTCTCTTCCTATCCTGTTTCTGTCCCAATACAATTCTTTACAATACAACGTATCGCCGTTATTGTTTATTAATTTAACACTATCTCTTAAAAAAACCTTGCTCTCTGTTTCCATATAACGGCCATAAAGCGCATCCAGTTTGCTTTCAACAGTTAAATTCGCGTCGTAAAAATCTGCATGAATGCTTTTAGGAAATTCAGTATAAGGCACTGTATCCTGATAGCGTAACATTGAAGGAGCAGTGAGAACGGCTCTTGTTCTTCCGCCCACACTATAGTTGATGCTTATTCCCTTACCTTCTTCAACTCCTATGCGCCGGGAGGTTAAATCTTTTATCGCCTGCTCCGAATTTTCGCATCCTACAACAAAAAAGCAGCCCGCTAAAAGGGCTGCTAAATAATTTTTATATGAATGATAAGTATTCATTTATAACCTCACCCATGTTTGCTGTGGAGAAGTGAGAAACTTTTATTGATATTTATATCTTCTAAACCAAAGATCACTTAAGGCAAAGCCAACACTGATACGCATAATGTTTTCACGAACATTATTATTTTTATTCCCACGGTTACCATATTCGAATGCCAGATTCATTACTGATTTTTGAGTTTCATAAAATGCCTGTCTTAATTTTAAGGGAAGCCCTGCACCAATGGAAACGCCAAATTGAGGAAGTTTTTTATCTGCTACTATATAATCAGGTCCAAAAAAGAAACCTGCCCTATACTTTATAAATTGAGAATATTTTCTTGAACTCATACTTGCTGGCCAATATTGAAACCCGGCTTTTACTGTCCAGTTGCTTTTTACAAGATCTTTTTGACCGTAAAGCCGGTAACTATCCCAGTTTGAGGTTTCTACATCAATACCATATACCCAATGGCCTTTATCTACTGTAAACCCAATTCCATACGTGCCGGGCAACTCGATATTTCCCTGTTGATCATTTTTTTCAAATACACTATCTAAACGAATAGTGCTTCCCGTACCAGGGTCAAAAGTGAATGTTTCCCTTAACACATCTTGCGAAGCATTATAGCTTTTTTGTAAACTTGCATAAGCCCCTATTCGCAAAACTCCCTTTACAGAATCCCTTTTCTTTAATTTAATTTCATACTGAATACCAGCATTAAATGATAAGCCACCTATGCTCGTTTGCGTAGCAGAATTTGATCTCAAAAAATTCACTGTATCATTTATAAATATTAAGCGGGTACCATATGTTTTATTACCAAAAAGATATCCAACATTAAACCCTAAACTCAAATTTTTTACATGTATACCTGTTCCCGTAAATACTTCGTTCAAACCACCACTACCCTCAAATAAAGTTCCCAGGCTATCAACATTCGGTACTCTGCTAACTCTTTCAATTTTATAATTTATTTTACTCACCGGCCTTAACCCCAGGTTCACACCCCAACCTATATTTTTTTGAATAGCTTTTTTATTGCCATTTAATAATGGAAACCCAAGTTGCAAATAAGAGATTACAGCGTTATTGGTCGTAAACTTTCCTGCCGGATTAGCACTCTTTAATATTCTTGTATCTACCTGAGCCGCTATATCTAAGGTTGTAAGTGTTAACCTACTGTAACTTGCAGGATTTAAAAAGTTTAGCGTAGCTGCATCTGCATACCCAGCTGATATGCCTCCCATACTCCGATTTAAAATATTAGAGGTTGGCGCTAAATTGCCAATGCCATAACGGGAGTAAGGTGAGTTTTCCTGTGAAAGAGAAAAAAGCGGAAGTGCAAAAAGCACAAGGGTAAAGAGTTTATGTTTTGGTGTCATTATTATATTCACTTATTGCATACAAGCCTTTGAAAATCAAATCAGCGTCAGCAAATATCTTGTTTTTAAGATGCCGGGCAAAATAAGGAGCGTCACCCCCGGTTAAAAGCACGTTAAAGTTGCAAAACATATCACTGTAACTATCAATAATGCCATCAATTTCTTTTATCATCCCTAGTAATACTCCACTCAAAATATTTGTTTTCGTATCAAAACCTATAAGCGGAAAATTTAAAGTAATACCACTCATATCTGGATTAATTAATGGAAGTTTTGCAGTAAATGTTTGTAAAGATCTGAATCGCATTTCCATCCCGGGAGAAATACTTCCCCCCAGAAATTGCTTGTATTTATTTATGAAGTTGTAGGTAATGCAGGAGCCTAAGCCAATCACGAGATTATTTTTTTCGGGAAAATGATAAATCGCAGCCGCAGATAGTGCCAACCTGTCTGCTCCAATTGTTTCAGGTTTAGCCACAGGTGTTGTAAAAGGTAAATTAACTATATGGGAGAGCTTGATAAAATTAGAGGAGGCTGAAAGAATATTTTCCAGATTATTGTTATGCTCAATTACAGAAGATAAAATTGTTTTTTGTGGACGATATTTAGTGATAAGATTTGTAATTGTATCATCATTATCATTATCCAAAAAAATAATCTCTTTAATTAAAGCATCGTCAAATACGGCACACTTTAATCGTGTATTGCCGAAGTCAAAACAAAGAGTTTTCTTCAACCGCCCCGATCTTTCCAATTCGCCATTTTCCATTAGTAAATCATGAATTTAATCCTTCTAAATTTTTAAAATGCCCGTTGAGTTTTATTTTTTCTTTTAATGTTTCCATTTCAGTTACTACTGGTAATACCCTGGCAAGATGTCGTTTTAAATATTCCTGCCTTTGCAGCTCATTCATTAAACCCAGTACTTCGTATTCTTCGTACAAAGTAAGACCGGCATGTTTTGCTACATCATAAGTACATAGCTGATTTTCCGGTTTAGTAAATTTATTGGTCACTTTTAATAGCGCATGCAATTCATTAATTGCATTGATAACTTTTTGCATGAGGTTAGGGTTGCCATGCTCAATGTTAGCAGGATAATTTACAATTGCCCCACTGAATAATTTTTCAGGAATTTCTTTTATTACTTCCAGTATGCGAAAAATCTTTTGCCCCTTTGTTTTTATATCCAGTTCTCCGTTATCATAGGTCTTGCTTAATTCAGTTATCTCCATTAGTGTCCCCAATTCATTCATGCTATTGCCTATAACCGCAGGAATACCAAAAGGTTTTTTATCTACAATGCATTCAGTTACCAGCTGTTTATATCTTGGCTCAAAAATATGCAAATTCAGTTCCTCTCCCGGATAAACAACAATGGTTAACGGAAATATAGGGATGAAATTTGTCATACAATTTTTAGAATGATGCAGCAAGTACGGAAATTTTTTTCATTATAATATTGCGGATTTTTGGATCGGTCAGAATACCTTCTTAAAAAAAAATCGGTATTTCCCCAAGGCTGTATTAGTTTTATAAATGGGTAATTCCGGATTTTCATATCTAAAAGAAAGCTATCTCTTTCTAGAAGCATTTCTATTACACACTGAGTTAATAGCATGAAATATAAACCTGCAACCCATTGTTCTTTAATAGTGGCTACTTACAATTGGCCACAAGCCTTAAAAATATGTTTGAACAGTATCAGGATACAGTCGTTATTACCTATGGAAGTAATAATTGCAGATGATGGTAGCGGAGCTGATACGAAAGAATTAATTGAGATAATTAAAAAAGATTTTCCTATTCCCATTATTCATATTTGGCAACCCAATGAAGGATTTCAATTAGCCAAAATTCGTAATAAAGCTTTTGCGGCAGCAAACTATGAATACATTATACAGATTGACGGGGATTTATTTTTACACCCACACTTCGTAAAAGATCATGTAAGCCTTGCTAAGCCGCAATATTTTGTTACCGGTAGCAGGGCTTTGCTGGATGAGCAAACCACCAAAAAAATTTTAAGTAATAGCAATTTTGCTAAGGTGAATATTTTTAGTGGTAAATTTTCTAACTTTTTTAATGGCTTGCGAATTGGTTTTGTAAGAAATTTTTTGGCGAAGCGATATAAAATAAAAGGTAGAAATAAATATTACGTGAAAGGTTGTAATATGGCCTTTTGGAAAAACGACCTTGTTAAGATTAATGCTTACAATGAAGAATTTACGGGGTGGGGAAAAGAGGATAGTGAATTGGCAATAAGGCTTATAAATGCCGGATTGAAAAAACAATTCATTAAAACCGGAGGCATTTGTTATCACTTATATCATAAAGAAGCCTCCCGGGAATTAGAATTAAGAAATTTGAAAATGATGAATGATGCTATTAAAAATAAAACTACATGGGCACAAAAAGGCCTGGGGCAATATTTAAATAATGATCGACTATCCAATGCATTTGGTTCTTGAAAAATTACAGGCAGGTGATATTAAATGTTTGGCAAGAGCTATATCAATTGTAGAAAACGAGCTTCAGGGGCATGAAGAACTTTTACAATCTTTAGTTAGTTCACCAATACCTATAATTGGCATTACCGGCCCCCCCGGTGCAGGTAAAAGTACTTTGGTAGATGCATTAATAGGTGAACTGGTTAAGGAAGAAAAAAAAGTCGGGGTGCTTTGCGTTGATCCTTCTTCACCATTTAATTTCGGCTCGCTGCTGGGTGATAGAATTAGAATGAGTAAATGGTATAATAATTCAAATGTGTTTATTCGTTCGCTGGCAACACGGGGTTCACTTGGTGGTTTGCATTCAAAAATAATTGAGATAACAGATGTAATGAAGGCTGCGCCTTTTAATTATATAATTATAGAAACGGTAGGAGTTGGGCAAAGTGAAGTGGAGATTGCTGGCATTGCTAATGTAACAATCGTTGTTTTAGTACCCGAAGGCGGCGATACAATACAATCGATGAAAGCGGGCCTGATGGAAATCGCTGATATTTTTGTTGTTAATAAAAGTGACAGGCCAGATGCCGAAACATTCTTCAATAACCTGAAAACGATGCTTGCCCCTGCTTTCGGCAACAATAGGAAAATACCAATTTTAAAAACTGTTGCTGCAACTAATGAAGGAGTTCAAGAATTGAAACAAGAAATTATTAAATTTAACAAGCAGGAAACTTCGGAAAAAAAATACAATATGCTTGCCGAAAAAGCCTGGCAACTTATCCAAAATAAAAGAATGAGCAATATTAATAAACTGGATTTAAAAGAGGAAATAGAACAAATTTCAAACGCTGACGGTAGCTTTAACCTGTATAGGTATATCCAAAAATATATTAATGAGTAATCCATTTATTTCAATCTGTATTCCAACCTACAAGAATGTAGATTACCTCCAACGCCTTCTGCAATCAATTATAAAACAAACTTTCACTGATTATGAAATTGTGATAACTGATAATAGTCCGGATAATTCGGTAGAACATTTAGTTATAGAATTTAATAACCAATTATCTATCCGGTATTATAGAAATGATCCTCCTACCAACATGGGCGAAAACTTCAATAGAGTTATACGAAAAGCAAGCGGTGTATGGATAAAGATGATGCATGATGATGATTGGTTTGCATCACCTGACTCTTTAAAAAAATTTTCAGATGCTACTTTGAATTCTTCTAAAAGTTTTATTTTCTCCGCTTACAAGGATGTACATGCTCATTCCGGTAAAGAAGTAAATGAATTTTTTGAGCCCTCAAAAAAAGTATTGCTGGATGAAAATCCGCTTAATCTTTTTTCATTAAATGTTATTGGTCATCCAAGCACAGTAATGCATAAAAAAGATACTGCTATTTTATATGACCCACAATTTAAATGGGTGGTAGATATTGACTTTTATATCCGCTACCTTCAAAAATATCCGGGTTATGAATATATACCTGAAATGCTTGTCAACATTGGGATTGATGAAAACCAGCTATCAGCACAATTCTATAAAAATCCGAAAGTTGAAATACCGGAATATTTTAAAATGCTATACAAACATGGTATTAAAATCACAGATCATAAATATGTTTTTCATGCATTTTGGATGATTGTGCGAAAGTTTAAAATAAAAAACGTAGGTGACATTAAAGCTTCAGGATATTCAGGACAAATACCTGATGCGATCTTGCAAATTATTAACTTTCAAAAAAACATACCGGGAATTATTTTAAAACAAACTCCTTTCTCAAATCATTTTATGAAAAAATGCCTGCTACAATGTAGGGAAACACACTCTTACAATCAGGTTCAGTAATTTATGAAAATAGCAGCTGTTGTTATATTATATCATCCTTCTATAGATTTAATTTCTAATATCCAGAGCTATTATAACTATGTAGATGTACTTTTTGTTTTTGATAACTCAGAAACAAAATCATTTGAACAGGATAGGTTTAGCACCCTGTCTAAAATCCAATACTATAAGGATTTTCAAAACCAGGGAATTGCCAGTCGGCTGAATACGGCTTGTGAGCTATCTATTAAAGGAGACTATCAATGGCTGTTGACAATGGATCAGGATACAAGTTTTTCTGAAGAGGCCATTAAAAACTACCTCCAGTGCTTTGAAAATTTTCAAGGAAAAGATAAGGTAGCAGGCTTTGGTACTAATTTCAAAAAAGAAAAAGTAACAAGTATTGCTACTAGTCAATCTAAAAATGTACATAGATTAATTACATCAGGGATGCTATTAAATCTTTCCCTCTATGAAAAAATAGGAGGTTTTGATGAGGCTTTATTTATTGACTTGGTTGATAACGAATATTGTATTGCGGCAAAAAAACTAGGCTATTCTCTTATAGAGTTTTCAGATATTTATATCACTCACAATCTTGGCAAACAGGTTCATAGGTCTTCCATAAAATCATTATTCTTAATTAAAAAGAAGAAAAATATACATACCCCGTTACGATGTTACTACATGTACAGAAACATGCTTTATATAAAAGAAAAGTATAAGGGCTCAAACATTTGGCTTGCAGAAAACATAAAAGGGAGTGTGATATCGCATATAATGGTTTGTATCTTGTATGGACGCCAAACCTTAGGAATATTTAAATCCTTATTTATTGCAGATAAAGATTTTAGGAATAAAAAGATGGGAAAGATAGAAAAGGAATTCTAGCAAATTTATTTACCCAGCTTAAACTTATTAAACTATAATGGCTTACATTTTATTTTTCTGCCACCACCTGTAACCCACAAAACCTGCAATTGCAAATGGGGTAAGCATTAAATAAAGTATACCGGAATTAAAATCCTTTGCAGGTTTCTCACCCATTTGCTGTACCGTTTTAGAACAAATTGAACATTGGGCAGTTGCATTAATAACTGTTGAGAACGAAATGCAAACTGCGAAAAATAATATCAAAAAGGATTTTTTCATCTTCAATTTCAAAGGTACAACTGTATGTATTAAAATGGTTAACTTTCTATCTTAAAAGTTGGTGATGAGTAACAGTCGCAGGAGTTTTTTAAAAAAAGCAGGCATGCTTTCCGGTGCTTTTTCATTAAACAGTTTATACGATCAATTATATGCTGCTGATATAGAAGCAGCAAATGAAAAAATTTCTTCTTTAACTGCTGTAGAGGCTGCAAGTGATGAAGATTATTGGACTGTAATACAACAGGCATACACCGTAAATCCTAACATTATCAACTTAAATAACGGCGGAGTAAGCCCGGCGCCAAAAGTGGTGCAAGATGCATTGGAAAGATATAACCGTTTATCAAATGAAGGGCCTTCTTATTATATGTGGCGCATCCTGGACCAGGGTCGTGAGCCATTAAGGGAAAAACTTGCAGACCTAGGGGGATGTACGCCTAATGAGATTGCTATTAACCGTAATGCCACTGAAGCATTAAACACTGTAATTTTTGGATTGAATTTAAATGCAGGAGATGAAGTAATAGGTACAAAACAGGATTACCCAAATATGATAAATGCCTGGAGACAAAGAGCATTAAGAGAGGGGATTATTTTTAAGCAAATAAATTTTGATTTCCCTATTGAGGATGAGGAAACAATTGTAAATGCTTATGCAAAAGCAATTACCTCAAAAACAAAATTGCTTCATGTAACCCACATGATAAACTGGGTTGGACAATTAATGCCGGTAAAAAAAATTGCGAAGATGGCCCATGCAAGAGGTATTGAGGTATTAGTGGATGGTGCACATTCGTTCGGTTTGATAGATTTTAAAATTCCGGATCTTGATGCTGATTATTTTGGTACCAGTCTGCATAAATTTTTAAGTGCGCCAATCGGAAGCGGAATGCTTTGGATAAAAAAAGATAAAATAAAAAACATTTGGCCACTGGTATGCAATGATAAACCTGAAAGTGATGATATAAGAAAGTTTGAAACTCTTGGCACACGTAGTTTTCCCATTGAACAGGCTATTGGAGAAGCCATAAATTTTCACAATGC
>JBBJOK010000096.1:8025-9095 GCA_037721545.1 Chitinophagaceae bacterium | reverse complement strand
CCCCATGGCAGTGTTTTTGTTTAAGGGTACTTCGTATTTTGCAGCCTAAGTTTTTTAATGCTTTAATTTTTTATTATGCTACAAACAGCAGAAGATATTCGTTTACTTAATGAGAGAATAACTCACTCCGCTACTTTCATTGATAAAATTCATGATGAAATAGGAAAGGTAATAGTTGGCCAAAGTCATATGGTGGAAAGATTGCTGATCGGTCTTTTAAGCAATGGACATATTTTATTGGAAGGTGTTCCGGGTCTTGCAAAAACACTCTCTATAAAATCGCTGGCGCAAACTATTAATGCAAAGTTCAGCAGAATTCAATTTACGCCTGATCTGTTACCTGCTGACGTTACGGGAACCATGATCTATAATCAGCAAAAAAATGAATTTGTAGTTCGTAAAGGCCCCATCTTTGCAAATTTTATTTTAGCAGATGAGATTAACCGTGCCCCTGCCAAAGTGCAAAGTGCTTTATTAGAAGCAATGCAGGAGCGGCAAGTAACTATTGGAAATAATTCTTACAGTCTTGAAGAGCCTTTTTTAGTATTAGCAACACAAAACCCAATTGAACAGGAGGGAACCTACCCTTTACCCGAAGCACAGGTTGATAGATTTATGCTTAAGGTGATAATTGATTATCCTACAAAAGCCGAGGAGCAAAACATCATCAGGCAAAATGTACAGGTAATGCAGCAACAAACTATTAATCCAGTAGTTGCCACCCAGGAAATTTTAACTGCAAGGGAATTGGTGCGGCAGGTTTATATGGATGAAAAAGTTGAGCATTATATTTTAGATATTGTATTTGCAACACGTTATCCTGAAAAATATAATCTTGCTAAGCTTAAACCACTCATTGGTTTTGGAGGTTCGCCGAGGGCAAGTATTAATCTTGCGTTAGCATCAAAAGCGTACGCATATTTAAATAAACGTGGTTATGTGATTCCGGAAGATGTACGAAATATCTGTCGGGATGTATTACGACACCGTATTGGATTAACCTACGAGGCAGAAGCAGAAAATGTAACAGTAGAAATGATCATAAATGAAATTTTAAAAGTAGTGAATGT
>JBBJOK010000096.1:5144-7925 GCA_037721545.1 Chitinophagaceae bacterium | reverse complement strand
GAATACCATTCTGCTTTTAAAGGCAGGGGTATGAGTTTTAGAGAGGTAAGGGAATACGATCACGGGGATGATGTTCGTTTTATAGATTGGAACGTAAGTGCAAGATTTTCTCATCCTTTTACAAAAGTATTTGAAGAGGAAAGGGAGCTTACTGTTATTTTATTGGTTGATGTTAGCGCCAGTGCTTTGTTTGGTACCGTTCACCAGAGAAAAAAAGATATGATCACCGAAGTGGGCGCCGTACTTACTTTTAGCGCCATAAGTAATAATGATAAAGTAGGAGTAATATTTTTTAGTGATAAGGTTGAGCAATATATTCCTCCGAAAAAAGGAAAACAGCATGCTTTATATATTGTACGGGAATTGCTGACAGCAAAACCAAAAAGGAAAGGCACCAACCTGAACGAGGCCATGAAATTTTTTAATAGATCTTCTAAGCAAAAAAGTATTGGTTTTATAATGAGCGATTTTATCGATGATAAATACGATGATAATTTAAGAGTAATTGGCAGCAGGCATGATGTGATTGGCTTAAAGGTGTATGATAAAATGGATATGCAATTACCAGATATCGGAATGCTTCAGGTGCAGGATCTGGAAACGGGTAAAACTAAATGGCTTGATACAAGTGACAAAATGGTGCAGTATAATTACCAGCAACATTTTTTAGAGCAAAGCGCTTTGTGTAAAAGTATTTTCAGAAAAGCTGGTGCTGACCTCTTACACATCCGCACAGATGAAGACTATGTGAAAATTTTACAGAAATTTTTTATTAAGAGAATGTAGTGGCAAATTGATAATAGGTAAACGGAGAATGGAGATGAAAAGATTTTTATTTTTTATCCCGATAATTATCGGGATTGTTTTTGCAGTAAGTACTCAGTTTGCCATTGCCCAATCCCCTACGTTAAGATCCGGGGTTGATAAAAGACAGATTTTAATTGGTGAGCAGCTGAAATTTCAGGTGGAAGCAACCTTTCCTTCTAATGCTTATCAAATTATATGGTTTAATGTTCCCGATAGTTTCAGTCATTTTGAAGTAGTAACCCGTGGAAAAATAGACAACTCAGAAAATAATGGAATAACTACCCGAAGGCAAACATTTATTCTTACAAGTTTTGATTCAGGCATTTATGCAATTCCTGCTTTGCCCATAAGTTTTGATTCTTTGAGCGGCAATAAATCGATTAATGTATTTACAAATCCAATACCTATAAATATTTCTTTTTCTCCCCAGGATAGTTCAAAAACCTTTCATGATATTAAAACTATTATCGAAGTAAAAGATGAGATTCCTCTTTGGATGTGGATTGCCGGCGCAGTCCTTATTATCTTATTAATTGTTTTTATAATTTACCTGGTAAAACATTTTAGATCAAGAAAAAAACCTGAAGTTCTTTTTAACTCCAAACTTACACCCTTTGATGAAGCCATGCAATCACTGGTTTCACTTCAAAAAGAACAGTTATTATCGAAAGGCGCAGTAAAGCTTTATCACACCAGGCTTACAGATACTTTTAAAAGGTATCTATCCAGAAAAACCCAAAAGAATGTTTTAAACCTTACTTCCTCTGACATCTTATTATTATTAAATGATACACTTCTTACAAAAGCAGATACTTCTTTGGTCGCAGGTTCTTTAAGAATGACAGACGCTGTTAAATTTGCGAAATATTTACCACCAGCATCAGAAAGCGAAGCTGCATTGATCCATACAAAACAAGTAATTGAACAAATTGAGAAATTAATTTTTACAGATTAAAATTTTTAAAATAACACATTGATATTTGAATACTTTGAAAATATAATTTTTGCACAGCCGCTGTTTTTTTACCTGCTGATTTTAATTCCTATATTAATAGTATGGAAAATAATAAAAGGTAAAAATCAACAGGCTGCTGTTTCAATTTCCTCAGTAAGTGGTTTGCAAAATATTTCTTCCTGGAAAAATGTTTTTCATCACACCCCATTTGTACTCAGGTTACTTGCGCTTACTTGTATAGTAATAGCACTGGCCCGGCCGCAAACAAAAAATGATGAACAGAACGCTGAAGGAGAAGGGGTAGACATAATTTTATGCCTTGATGTTAGCGGCAGTATGACTGCTCAGGACTTTACACCCAATAGGATGGAAGCAGCAAAGAGAGTTGCGGAGGATTTTGTTGACCAGCGTGTAACGGATAGGATAGGCCTCGTTATTTTTTCAGGTGAAAGTTTTACGCAATGCCCCTTAACTACTGATTATGCTGTTCTCAAAGCGCAGATTCAGCAGATAAGAAATGGATTGCTGGAAGATGGCACTGCTATTGGCTCTGGACTTGCAACGAGTGTTGATCGGTTAAGAACGAGTACAGCAAAAAGTAAAGTTGTTATCTTACTAACGGATGGGATAAATAATAGCGGTTTAATTGATCCTAACACTGCAAAAGAAATAGCAAAAACATTTAAAGTAAAAGTATATACTATTGGTGTTGGTACTGAAGGTTTTGCTCTCACCCCGGAAAATACACCGCTTGGGGTTGTAATGAGTAAACAAAAAGTTACAATAGATGAAAAGCTATTAACGGCGATTGCCAACGAAACAGGGGGAAGATATTTTAGGGCAAAAGATAATCAAAGCCTTAAAAATATTTACTCGGAAATTGATAAAATGGAAAAATCAAAAGTGCAGATAACAACGTTTACACGATTTGCCGAAAAATTTTATCCATTTGCTTTTGCTGCATTGTTATTTCTTTTTTTAGAAGTGTTATTGAGGTTTACTGTTTTTAAAAAATTTCC
>JBBJOK010000096.1:2345-5044 GCA_037721545.1 Chitinophagaceae bacterium | reverse complement strand
AAACTTATAATGCACGTATAAAAGGCAAATTTAAAATTGATGATATAACTTCAACCAATCCCCTTGCTGTTGGCGATCAGGTAGAAATAGAAATGGAGAACGAAGGCGAAGGATCTGTTGTTATAAACAGGATTATAGAGAGAAAAAATTATATTACCCGCCAGTCCCCGCATAATAAACACCAACATCATATCATTGCTTCTAATCTTGATCAATCTCTTTTATTCGCAACTTTAAAAGACCCTAAAACTTCGCAGGGTTTTATGGATCGCTTTCTTATTACCTCTGAAGCATATCATATTCCATCCATCATTGTCATTAATAAAGCCGATCTCCACAAAAAAAAAGAGGAACAAAAACTCAATGAATTAAAAAACATTTATGAAGCTATCGGATACAGGGTAATGGCAATGAGCATAGAAAAAAACATTGGTGTAGAAGAGGTGAAAAAACTGTTGCAGGATAAAGTGACTTTGCTTAGTGGTCATTCGGGTGTTGGTAAATCTTCTTTTATAAATATCATTTTTCCTGAACTAAAATTAAAAACCCAGGATGTTAGTGGATGGAGTGGAAAAGGTCTTCATACAACAACCTTTGCAGAAATGTTCGATCTTCCCTTTGGCGGTAAGGTAATTGATACGCCAGGGTTACGGGAGTTCGCCTTAATGGATATTTCCAAACAGGAACTTTCTCATTATTTTCCGGAGATGATTGCTTTGGTAAATGACTGTCAGTTTAATAATTGTATGCATATAAATGAACCGGATTGTGCGGTAAAAGCGGCAGTGAATAGTGGGGTTATCTCAACCGACCGCTATGTGAGCTATTTAACTATTTTGGAGAGTATAGAGAAAAAAGCCTGGTAAATTTAGTAAGATTTTCTTCCGCCTTTATATTTAGCTTTACTTGCTGCTCTTATTGATTTAGGATCGCCGGATAAAATCTTTTCTGCGCCTACATTTCTCCCATCGGTAGGGCAACCATATTTAGTATTTTTTCTAAAAATAGAACAACCCGAAAGCAGGTAAGTACTTATTAAAATCAAAAGGATATTTTTCATATTTAAAGATAACTGTTATAGATAACTACTTTCTTCAATAGATTGTTAACTCTTTACATATTGAACGGCCATTATCTAAACCATTCAGCATACATCACGTAGTTATCGGCAATCCTGTTTATTTCGCCACTTATCATTTGCTCGGGAATATCTTTAATCTTTTTTGCAGGCACTCCTGCATATATAGTTCCGGGTTCAACAATTGTATTTTCCAGCACCACTGCACCTGCTGCAATAATGCAATTACTTCCCACATGAGTATTATCCATCACAATTGCCCCCATCCCAATCAACACATTATCATCTATAACGCATCCATGTACTATTGCATTGTGTCCGATGCTAACATTATTTCCAATTACCGTTTTTGCCCGTTCATAAGTACAATGAATAATTGCGCCATCCTGCACATTTACCTTATTACCAAGGCGGATACTGTTTACATCTCCTCTGATCACCGCATTAAACCAAATACTGCAGGCATCACCCATTACCACATCTCCGGCAATGGTAGCATTGGGGGCAATAAAACAATTTTCTCCAAACTTAGGCAGTACGCCTTTTACAGAAAGTATTAAACTCATTTTATATTTTTTTTGGTAGTCAGCTTTAGTACTACTATCATGTTCACAGGCGTCGCACTCTTGTACATCATATCAATATGCATCAAAAAATCTACACTAAATTCGCACTTATTTTTTATTGTCAACTGCCAACTGTCAACTAACAACTTTGCAATGACCAACCGCCAACTTTTTTTAAACCATATAGGTCAAACTTCTGATGCACCGCTGGCCCTTGAAATTGTAAAAGCTGAAGGTTGCAAGATGTGGGATGTAAATGGTAAAGAATATATTGACCTTATCGGAGGAATTAGTGTTTGTAATATAGGGCACCGCCACCCAAAAGTAATTGAGGCAATAAAAAATCAGCTGGATAAATACCTTCATGTTATGGTGAATGGCGAACTAATTCTTTCTCCCCAAACAGCTTATGCAAAGCTTCTCACTGATAACCTGCCATCTTCATTAAATTCAGTTTTTTTTACAGCATCCGGCACAGAAGCCACTGAAGGCGCAATGAAACTGGCAAAGCGTTTTACGGCGAGAACCCAAATTGTATCATTTAAAAATTCTTATCATGGAAGTACCCAGGGTGCTTTGAGTGTTATGGGAGATGAATATTGGCGAAATGCTTTTCGCCCTTTATTGCCCGATGTTTTGCATTTAGATTTTAATTCGGTTAAGGACTTGCAATTAATAACTGAAGAAACAGCATGCGTAATTGCAGAAACCATTCAGGCAGAAGCCGGCGTAATTGTACCCGAAAATAATTGGCTATGTGCATTAAGAAAAAAATGTACAGAAACATCAACGCTTTTAGTGCTTGATGAAATTCAATGTGGCTTTGGCAGAAATGGAACACTCTGGGGTTTTGAACAATTTAATGTAGTACCTGATATTCTTTTACTGGGTAAAGCCTTAGGTGGCGGAATGCCTTTGGGTGCTTTTATAGCGGATAAAAAATTGATGGATTGTTTATCCAACAATCCTGTACTCGGTCACATCAATACTTTTGGCGGCCACCCGGTTTGTTGTGCCGCCGGGTTAGCAGGTATGAATGTTTTATTAGATGAAAA
>JBBJOK010000096.1:0-2245 GCA_037721545.1 Chitinophagaceae bacterium | reverse complement strand
TACTTCAGGTGGCTGACGGAATAAAAGTGACCGACGACACGCCAGCCATTTTTACCGACTGGTTTTTATTTGCACCCCAATGTTTACGAATTGTACCTCCCTTAAATATTTCTATTGAGGAAATAAACAAGGCCTGTTCAATTATTATTTCGGTACTTAACAGAAACTAATAAAATTATTTGTAAATATCAGTTGGATTTATTTACTTTGTATCTCAAAGTACTTTTATGGATGTAAAACAACAATCGCTGCAAGAGCTGCAACAGATAAAAAGAATGATGGAACGCAGCAGCAAGTTTATAAGCCTTAGTGGCTTAAGCGGAATTGCTGCAGGTATTTGTGCGTTAGTGGGCGCCTGGTTTGCATCACAAAAAATTAATTACTCATCTTCTAATAGTGATTACGATTTTAACAAACTTGCTAACCATAATCAGGTTACTGTACAAAGAGATTTATTCTTAATTGCCTTACTAACTTTTGCTGCTGCCTTTATTTCAGCCATACTCTTAACCTATTTAAGAAGCAAAAAAACAGAAACAACTCTTTGGGGCACTACTACATTCAGGCTGTTTTGGAATACTGTTATTCCTTTATTGGCCGGCGGGTTATTTTTAATAAGAAGTATGCAACTGGAGCAATATGAATTAATTGCACCCGGCTGCCTAATTTTTTATGGGCTTGCACTTATAAATGCCAGTAAGTATACGTTAGGAGAGGTTCGTTATTTAGGATATGGACAAATAATACTTGGAATTATTAATCTTTGGATGATTGGGTATGGACTCTATTTTTGGGCTGCCGGTTTTGGATTATTGCATATCATCTATGGTATAGTGATGTGGAATAAATATGAGCGTGAAAATGGTAGCCAAACAATAATGAATAATGAGTAATCCTATAGAAAACCTTAATAAAACATTTGACAGTCGGGTTCGACTGGGTATAATGAGTACGCTTATGGTTAATGATGCCATAAATTTTAATGATTTAAAGCAATTGATAGATGTAACAGATGGAAATCTTGCTTCTCATATAAAGTCTTTGGAGGAGAGTGCTTATATAAAAGTGAATAAAGGATTTATTGGTAAAAAGACGAACACTACGTATGTAGTAACAAAATTGGGAGAAAGAGCATTTCAGCAACATTTAGCTGCTCTTGAAAAAATGATAAGAACTATGAAATAATTTTTTTCTCAATACACTTTGAAAAACAAAGTACTTTTAAATAAAAAAATGGATACAACTAAAGAAAATTTTTGGCAAAAAAACAGAACAATGATTAAGGGCATAATTATCGGCATCCTTGTTTTAATATTATTAATCCCGATGGAGTTTGTAAAAAATTTGATATATGAAAGAGAAGCCAGGCAAAAAGAAGCCATTACAGAAGTTAGCAGCAAATGGTCAGGAACACAAAATATATCAGGGCCAATAATTGTTTTGCCCTATTGGTATGAGCAGGCAGATACCGCTAAGAAAATATCAAAAATAAAAAGATTTGCCTATCTCCTGCCTGATGAGTTAAATATTAATTCAACAGTAAAACCTCAGGAACGCTCCCGGGGTATTTATAAAGTAATGTTGTATACTTCCATAAATCATATTAATGGTGTATTTAAAGAATTTCCTTCTCAGCTAAATATTGACACGAATAAAATTATTTGGCAGGAAGCTTTTGTAAGGCTGGATATTAGCGATACCAAAGGGCTTAATGAAGAATTAAAAATTAAATGGAACAACATAGAATTAATATTATCACCACAGGTTTTAGAAAATAGCAACAGTAATGAAAGCCTCACAGCTTTATTGTACCTCAGCAATGTTAATGACCTTAAAAATATTAATTTCTCATCTGATATAACCCTGAGTGGCACTGAGCAATTGCTATTTACCCCTTTAGGTAAAAAAACTACAGTAAGCATAAATTCTTCCTGGCAGCACCCAAGCTTTACAGGAAATATTTTACCACAAACCTCTAATATTAATAAAGAAGGTTTTAATGCAACATGGAAGAACATGGCCCATAATAGAAAGTTCCCACAATACTGGAAGGAAGGCTCCTACGATTTAAAGACAGCAGCATTTGGTGTTGACTTCTTTATTCCCGTTAATGGATATCAAAAAACGTTGAGATCAGTTAAATATGCTGCGCTATGTATTTTACTAACTTTCGCTGCTTTTTTTCTGGTGGAAACCATTAATAAAAAGCCTGTACATCTTTTTCACTATGGATTAATTGGGTTAG
>JBBJOK010000005.1:27289-31174 GCA_037721545.1 Chitinophagaceae bacterium | reverse complement strand
GTGTCATTGGCAATAGCTTTAAATACACCAATGTTTTTTATGCCGCTTTTATGCAAATAAGGTATAAGCTCATTCTGAATAAAATTATCCAGAACATTTTCCTGCTGAGTATTGCTATAATGATAAACTTTCAATTCAAAGTAAGCATCATTTTTTGCGGAGTTGCCTTCGACAGGTATAAGCAACCCAAAAATTGAAAGAAAAATACACAGATTGTAAAAAATTAGTTTTTTCATAAAATTATGTTTAGAGTTTTTAGATGAAATGTTTGCAAGCTTACCTAGTAAAGTCAGCAGCAAAATTATTCATTTGGTTATTTGTAAGCATATTGCCCGAACGTATAATAATCCTGTATTTAAACGACACTGATTGACCCGGTTGTAAAGTGAAATTTAATTCTTCTTTTCCCTGGCTGAATACTTTTCTACCTAATGGATTAACGGCAAACAATCCATAACCTCTTGCATGCCAATATGCAGGATATCCAACATTAGATGGATGATCAATTATACCAATAGTGATATCCATGCCTTCTTTTTTGCCTGTAAGAATAACCCAGGGCCCTTTACTACTCCAAACCGAATCTCCTTTTAATCCCTGGCTGCTATGATACAATCCTGTTACCCCTTCATTACTGGTTTTTACAATGGTTGTTACATTTCCTTTATCATCAATAAATTTAGTTGCCTCATTCGAAGGCATTTCCAATTCCCTTGCCACCCGTATCGCCAACATACCATCTTTTACATCTTTAATAACGATGGTTGTATCTGCGGCTTTTAAAGTAGTGATTCTATCGATAATAAAATCATTCCTTTACAGCAAAGTTGAAAGTTGTTTGTTCTTGCAACAGTACTTTTTTATCAACCCTTATCCACTTAGCACCCACAGTGAGTGATGCAGAATTTCCGATTGCTTTTTTCCGGATTATTTTTTCATGAAGAATGGTGCCATATTTAATTTTTTTCTCAACCGGTATGGCAGTGGAGTTGTTCCAGAAGTCAATTCCATTTACCGATTCATAATTTAACCAGATACCCGTATGATGCGGATGATCTGTTCTTTCTCCGGCAACTTTTTTAAAAGGATATCCACGTGTAACAGTAATTCCATCTACTGTATTTACCGGAAATAAAATTGGCTTACTGCCTGAATCATAATAACAATAAGCAGTAAGCAATTTATTGTTGAATAAAATATCCACCTGTTTTTTATCTACCCTTTCCGCTATTGTAAAACCTTTATTTTTTTGTGCAGAGGCAACAAGTGATATAATAAGTGATAATAAAACAGGGATGAACTTGTGCATGAATTGGAGGGGTTAATATTTAAAAATCTTTCCTCCCGCCATCACTTCCTGTGTTGCTTCATCAAAAGTTGCTTTCTTTCCTGTATGTGCAGCAGCGGTTGTCATAATATTTGCAATAGAATGACTGTACCCTGCTTCCACAGGTGCATTAGGCTGTTTTCTATTACGTATACATTCCATCCAGTTACCTACATGATTAGAGGTAAGCCTATCTCCGCCTGTATTTGCCGAAGCTATTACCTGTTCTGTATTTGCTAAATTTGTTTCTGGTAAAAGATTAGGTTGCATTCCCATAGCATCAGCAAAAGATTTTGTTAACCCACCTTTAGAAGAAACTTTATTGGTTATCAAATTCAATTCACCACCATTGGAATAATATATTTCCGCCGGTTTTTCTTCCCCGTTATGCATACGGGAAGCAAAAGTTACCTGAAAGCCTATTGAAAGATCAGCTGAAGGTCCATAATCAAAAACTGCTGTTAGCGTATCCCAATTTTTCCTTCCATCTTTCCACATATAAATTCCGCCATTTGCTACTACGCTGCGTGGATGTTTAAGGCCTGTGAACCAATGTACCGTATCTATCTGGTGGCTCATCCATTGGCCGGGAAGCCCTGAAGAATATGGCCAGAACAATCGATACTCTAAATATTTTCTTGGGTCAAAATTATCTTTCGGCCTGTTCATTAAATATCTTTTCCAATCTGTATCTTCTTCTTTTAGTTGTTTTAGTAATTCGGGCCTGCGCCACCTGCCTGGCTGATTTACATTCCATGTTAGTTCCACCATAGTTATAGGGCCAAATTTTCCTGACCTGATATAATCATTGGCGGCATGATAATTAGAACCGCTTCTTCTTTGAGATCCAATTTGAATAATTTTATTCGTTGCTTTAATCGCTTTTAATGCTGCCCGGTTATCCTCCATAGTCTCAGCAAAAGGCTTTTCAACATAAGCATCACAACCTGCTTTAACCGCTTCAATAGCATGTAAAGCATGTTGAAAATCTGCGGTGCCTATAAACACTGCATCTACCAATTTTTTATCATACATCTCTTCATTGTTCCTACAGGCAACAACATCATGCTGCATTTTTTCTTTCCATGCGGCTGCTCCTTCTTCTCTTCTTTTTTTCCAGATATCCGAAACAGCAACCAGGTCAAAGTTCAATTCCTTGTAATGGTTCATAAAACAAGGCATGTGCGAACTTCTATGCCTGTCAGAATAGCCAACCACTCCAACTCTTACACGATCGTTTGCGCCGATTATGTTTCCATAACTTTTGGCGCTAAAACCAAGGGCTCCAATATAAAGGCCGGCAGATGTTTTTGCAGAATTTTTTAAGAATTCGCGACGTGAAGTTGACATGCGGATAAGTTTAGTTAAAAGTAAATTACGTATTTATTGATTATGAAAATAAGATATAAAATCTTGAGGAAAATTATTTTATTCCCTGTTCTTGGTATCGATCCAGATAGTAATAGGACCATCATTAATGAGTTGCACTTTCATGTCAGCACCAAACTCGCCGGTGTATATTTTTTTACCAAGATCATTGCCTAGTTGAATAATAAATTTTTCATACAAGGGCAAAGCGATTTCAGGTTTGCTTGCTTTTATATAAGAAGGACGATTTCCTTTTTTGGTTGATGCCTGTAGCGTAAATTGACTTACTCCTAAAATATCTCCACCCAAATCTTTTACAGAAATATTCGGCTGCCGATTGCTATCGGTATTATTTTCATCATCAAAAATGCGAAGGTTGATAATTTTATTACTTAACCATTCAATATCTTCAATCGTATCTGCGTCTTCAATACCAACCAATACAACCAATCCATTTTTAATTTCTGATTTTATTTTATTATCAATCATTACAGTTGCCTGTAAAACTCTTTGTATAACAGCCCTCATAAATGTTTTTTTAAATACTGATAAAAAGTATTTCAAGTCTTTAATAACTACCTAAATTTTCTTGTTGCAGCAAATTTTTTTTATCCTCAAAATGTGTAAAATCCCAAATAGTCAATGCCCTGCTACATTAAGAAATTGTTAACACATTTTTTCCACAGGTGTTAACATTTAAGAGTTTGATTGTTCGATCACAAGAAATATTTTCGTTCTCTACCCTGCCTTATGGCAGGCACTTTATCAAAACTAACTATTAACCCTAAAATAATTTTAAATCTTATGTCCAATAAAAAGCAGTCTGCAAAAGGGCTTCAGTTTCCCCGTCAATTTACCAAAGCAGGTATTTCGCCTTACGAAATGTTTGAATATGATTACCGGACATCGATTATAAAAAACACTACCGGTGAAATTGTTTTTCAAATGGATAATGTTGAAGTGCCTAAACAATGGAGCCAGATTGCCACAGATATTTTAGCGCAAAAATATTTTCGAAAGGCCGGGGTACCACAACCTGATGGAAGTGTAGGAAGAGAAACTACTGTTAAGCAGGTTGCACACCGTCTTGCACATTGCTGGAGGGTTTGGGGTGAACGTTATAATTATTTCTCATCAAAAGAAGATGCACAAATTTTTTATGAAGAATTAGTATTCGGCATTTTAAACCA
>JBBJOK010000005.1:24619-27189 GCA_037721545.1 Chitinophagaceae bacterium | reverse complement strand
GATCTTGATCATCCTGAAATTGAAACTTTTGTAAACTGGAAGCTGGAGGAAGAAAAGAAAGTTGCTGCCTTGATTGCCGCAGGATATCCGAGCGATTATGAAGGCGAAGCCTACAAAACAGTAAGCGGGCAAAACAGTAATAATTCTGTAAGAATCCCGAATGAATTTTTTCATGCGTTGGATGCCGATGGTGACTGGGAATTAAAAGCAAGGAGTGATGGAAGAACGATGAAAAAAATAAAAGCAAAGGGTCTATGGGATAAAATTAATAATGCTGCGTGGAATTGTGCTGATCCCGGAACACAATATAATACAACAATTAATGAATGGCATACCTGCCCCGAGGGTGGTGCAATAAGAGCTTCTAACCCATGCAGTGAGTATATGTTTTTAGATAATACAGCATGTAATCTTGCCTCGGTTAATCTTAGAAAGTTTTTTAATGAAGATGATAATCGCATTGATGTTGCAGGGTTTGAATACACGGTAAGATTATGGACAACAGTTTTGGAAATTTCTGTGCTGATGGCTCAATTTCCAAGTAAAGAAGTTGCACAACTTTCTTATGATTACAGAACGCTGGGTTTAGGTTATGCAAATTTGGGAAGCATGCTTATGGTTAGCGGCATTGCATATGATAGTGAAGAAGCCCGTGGAATTGCAGGAGCTATTACGGCCATAATGACCGGCATTGCATACAAAACTTCTGCAGAGCTTGCCGAGCATTTAGGAACATTTAAAAGATATCCGGAAAATAAACATCACATGCTTAGAGTGATGCGCAATCATCGTGCTGCTGCATACGATGCAATGGATGCGTATGAAGGAATTGAAATAAAACCCCAGGGTATTAATGCAAAGTATTGTCCTGACTACTTATTGAAATCCGCCACCAAGGCATGGGATGATGCAGTGATGATGGGAGAAATATATGGTTACCGCAATGCCCAAACAACCGTAATTGCACCAACAGGAACCATCGGGTTGGTAATGGATTGCGACACTACCGGTGTTGAGCCTGATTTCGCTCTGGTTAAATTTAAAAAATTAAGTGGCGGCGGCTATTTTAAAATTATCAATCAAAGTGTGCCACAGGCATTGCGTAATTTAAAATACACCGAAAAGCAAATTGACAGTATTGTAAATTATGCAAAGGGGTATGCAACTTTAAAAACCTCTCCTCATATTAATGATAAAAGTTTGGCAGAAAGGGGTTTTTTGCCTGAAGAAATAAAAAAACTAGAAGACTCTCTTGCCTCTGCATTTGACATAGCATTTGTTTTTAACGTTTATAATTTGGGTGAAGAATGTTTACAGCGTCTGGGTTTTGTAAAAGAGCAATACCAAAATTTTGAATGGAATTTTTTAGAAGCCCTGGGATTTACAGAAGAACAAATTGAAGAAGCAAATGAATATATCTGCGGCACTATGACGGTGGAAGGTGCCCGTTATTTAAAAGAAGAACATCTTTCAGTTTTTGATTGTGCCAATAAATGCGGTCAAAAAGGCGAAAGATATATTCATTATACAGGGCATATACGTATGATGGCTGCTGCCCAACCTTTTATTAGCGGTGCAATTTCAAAAACCATCAATCTGCCCAATGAAGCTACGATAGAGGAAATTGCAGATGCCTACAAGCTAAGCTGGCAGCTGGGTTTAAAAGCCTGTGCATTGTATAGAGATGGCTCTAAATTGTCGCAGCCATTGAGCAATAAAAGTGATAAGAAAAAGAAAGCAACTACAGATAATTCGCAACTTGCCGGCGACAGCACTCTTGAATCGAGAATAGTTGACATGAGTACCCTTACAGTTGAAGATTTGTTGGAAGAAGTAAACAAAAGAGTGCAAAGCAGTGCAGATACTTCTTTAAAACGCCAATTGGCAATGATTGTGGAACGAAGAGCTTTACCTGCCAAAAGAAGAGGCTTTACACAAAAAGCAAAAATAAACGGACAGGCATTATTTTTAAGAACGGGTGAATATAATGATGGAACATTAGGAGAAATTTTTATTGACATGGCAAAAGAAGGTGCAACAATGCGTAGTATGTTGAACTGTTTTGCAATTTCTATTTCAATCGGTTTACAATATGGCGTTCCATTGGAAGAGTTTGTTGAAAAATTTGTGTTCACCAGGTTTGAACCTTCGGGAATGGTTGATCATCCAAATATAAAAACCACAACATCTATTATCGACTTTATGTTCCGCTCGTTGGCATATGAATATTTAGGAAGAAATGATTTAGTACATGTGCTTGATAAACCTGAAGTATTAAATACAGGCAATGAAGAATGGGATGAATCTACTCCAACCATCGGGGATAGAGTGCATGAATTAAGCGAGGTTAGAGTATTGGGAACCCCATCTAATATTAATACCCAGGCTCCCCAGGTAAGAGCCCACAGAATGGAGACGATAAAAAAAGTATACAATGAAATGGATGCTGTAAATTCTGCTGCCAAAAGTATGCAAAGCGATGCTCCACCATGTAATACTTGTGGACACATAACCATTCGTAGTGGTACCTGTTACAAATGTTTGAACTGTGGCAACAGTATGGGTTGCAG
>JBBJOK010000005.1:21451-24519 GCA_037721545.1 Chitinophagaceae bacterium | reverse complement strand
TTAATCATAATTAAATATGTCAAAGTCATCTTTATCTTTGTTGGTATGACCTCAGAATTTTTCACTTATGATAAATCCAAAGTTGTACAGGCATTGCGATATCATTTCATTACTCGAAGAGAGATAAAGGTTATGATCATCCTGATAAATCTTTTTGCTATTTTATCAGCAGCGCTATTATTTTTTAAAAAAATATCTCCTTTGGCTTTTCTGGTAAGTTCCATTTTATGGTTTACATTAATGATTGCATTTTGGTTTATACTTCCATATTCAATATATCGAAAGGCAGCTACTTTTAAAGATGGATTTAAAGTAAGTCTTGAAGAACAGCATTTATTTCTAGAAAATGATAGGGGGAGTAAAAGCTGGCCATGGATAGCTTTTACCAGTTTTATTGAAAGCCCGCATTTCTTTCATCTTTATTTTAATACCAGGTCATTTTTTCTAATACCAAAAGTGGCATTTGAGGGTGATGATGTTCATGATGCAAGAAAATTTTTGACAAATAAAATAATTAAGAAAAACTAAATTATTCCTAAGAGAGTTTTTTCTCCATTATATAATGGGGTATAGTAATTTCATCAAACTGGTTGCCCGAAATTTTATAACCGAGTTTTTCATAAAAGCCCGTAGCTGTTTTTCGGGCATGCATGATTACTTTTTTATAACCGGCATCTCTTGCTACATTCTCGGCGTAATTCATCATAGATGCACCAATTCCCTTTCCTTGTAAATTATTTTGAACAGCCATTTGCCTCAACCGTACGCATTTTTCATCAACTTTTGTTAGCAGGCAACACCCTAGTATTTTTTCCTCTTCAAAAGCAGCAATTAAGATGTCTTCAGTCTCACGGTCTAACTCTTTTTTATCAAAATCAATACCCAGGGGTTTACGCAGAATGTCCTTTCTGAGTTCAACCATTTGTTTGTATTCTTTTGTTCCGTGATCTATCTGTTTAATCGGCATAGTACGTATAATTGCAGTCGTTAATTTGATCCCGAATTTAAATATACAAATTTTATTGATTTATGAGCTTGTCACTACAATTTGTTATCTCTCTAATAATTTATAAATGAAAAAAGCAGCCTAAAGCTGCTTTTGAAATAGGTATTTATAAAATTATTTCTTTTTTACTGTAATAAGAAAGTGTTCCAACGCAGATACCATGCTCGGCATTTTTGGTTGAGGCGCTTTTATATCCAGGGTAAGCCCTGCTGCCGCTGCGGCCTTAAATGTATTATCACCAAAGGCGCCAATCCTTGTTCCATTCTGCTTAAATTTTGGAAAATTCTCAACAAAGCTTTTTACTCCCCCAGGAGTGAAAAAACAAATAATATCGTAATTATTTTTTGCAAAGATTTCTTTAACATCATTACTGATTATCTTGTACAATACCGGTGTGGCATACTCGCATTCATTAGCTTTAAGCCAGTTAGTAATTTCGCTATCAAAAGATTCAGAACAAGGGTATAGAAAACTTTCCTGCTCTTTATGCTTATTAATAACATCAAAAAGGCTTTTGTTTGTACCGTCGGCGCCGTAAAATACTTTACGCTTTCTATATAATATAAATTTTTGGAGGTATAAAGCTACCGCTTCAGTAATACAAAAATATTTGGTATGCTGAGAAACAGTGATCTTCATTTCTTCGCAGGTTCTGAAAAAATGGTCAATGGCATTGCGGCTGGTAAAGATCACGGCTGAGTAGCTGGGTATCTCAATTTTTTGTTTACGAAATTCTTTTGCAGGAATACCCTCAACTCTTATAAATGGCTGAAATTCAAGATTTACTTTATACTTGCGGGCCATCTCAAAATAGGGAGACTTTTCATTTTCGGGTCTCGCCTGTGTAATAAGAATGTTTTGTATTAGTTTTGCAGGCTTAACTTCCTGTGTAGCAGTCTTTTTAACCATGTGTAAATTCATACGGGTCTGCAAATGTACGATTATTTGCATAAAGTCTGCCTTTTAGGTGGCTAAGGTATAGCTACGTAAGTCATACCAAAAGCTTGAGTGCCGACTTATATATTATTACAATTGGTAAAAGCTCAACTCCGACTATATAAAGTACAAAATGAAAGCGATTTATTTTTAGTTGGGTTTGTAATAACCCGTAGGATCTTAAATATCGTAACAAAAAAAGAATGCCTATAATACAAAAAGAAAATATAATTATCGGAGTTAACCATGCAGTTGGAGCAAATGCGATAAGAATAATAAAAGGGATAAGCCCTATGCCGATTATTTTATTAATTAAAAATATTACAAAAATGTATTGATCTGTTGCGGAGCTCATACCCGAAATCCATCCAATAAGTTTTAGGCATAAAAATTTACCTGTATATAGGAGCCCGATAAACAATATTGATAATGCTATGAAAAGATAATTATTTCCCGGATTAAGCATTCGGTGGTAATCTAAAAGAAGCCATACATATATGCCGGCGCTCACTACAAAAAAAATATTGAATATGAGTGAAGGTAGTTTTGATTGTAATAATATATCGGTAAGTTGATTTTGCCGGAGTGAAGTATTAAAGAAAACCCTGAAAATATTATTGAAATACTTCGCATAAAACATTTTAATCAATGCAAATAAAAAAACGATGATACCTAAGAAATAAAATAAAAATTCTTTTCCAGTTTTGTTCTTATTCTTTACTGCCTGAGAAATTGTCGATTCATTATTAATATATTTATTTGTTTTTAATAAAGAATCTAAAGAAGTGGTTTGTGATGTTTTTAGAATATTTAATTTAATAGTATCTGGTTGATATAAAGAATCCCGAATTGTTATTATACTGTCATTGTTTATTTGGGCAATGCAATTATTATTACAAAATGCATAGCTAAGTACGATTAAAAGAATATATATTTTAATAGGGCTCATTCTATCAAAAATAATTTATATAAATAAAACTTTTTTTAGAAAGATCACATCATTTAAAATTTTGAGTTATAAACTTCGCCGATATTGATTTGAAAAATGCATTGGAAACCTGGGTTGGCATTTTGCGTTTCCACCCGGGTGTCAGCAACTAAGTATATTTGATTGACTTTATAATTT
>JBBJOK010000005.1:18729-21351 GCA_037721545.1 Chitinophagaceae bacterium | reverse complement strand
TAGTTTAGCAGAATGGAAAGCAATTGGAATCAACCGCTTTAGTATAGGAGTTCAATCATTTAAACAGGATGATCTGGTATGGATGAACAGGGCTCACAATGCTGAGCAAGCACTGCGATGCATTCCATTAGTTAAAAACGCGGGCTTTCAAAATTTTTCTGTTGATCTGATTTATGGTACCCCAACTTTATCTGATACCGATTGGAAAAAAAATGTTCAGCTGATTATCGATAACAATGTTCCTCATGTATCCTGTTATGCCTTAACTGTGGAGCCTAATACTGCTTTACAAAAGCTCATTACCCTTAATAAGAAGGAAGATGTTGATCCCGAAAAACAGGCATCTCAATTTGCATTATTAACTGATTGGCTTCAGGATGCAGGGTATGAGCATTACGAAATATCCAATTTTGCTAAGCCGGGTTACAGAAGTAAGCACAATAGTAGCTATTGGCAAAATAAAACATACATAGGCATTGGACCATCCGCTCATTCATTTAATGGAATCAGCAGGCGATGGAATGTGAGTAATAATTCGCTATATCTTCAATCACTTCAAAAAAATATTATTCCTTATGAGGAAGAGGTGCTCTCAGATGTACAGAAACTAAATGAGTATATAATGACTTCTTTACGAACGCTGGAAGGAATTGATCTGAATAATGTAAAAGAAAAATTTGGAGAAGAGAATGGTATTAAGCTAAAAGAAAGGAGTCTAAAATATATAGAAAACCATAAAGTTGCCTTGATAGTTATCAGTAATGAAAAAGAGAGGATAATACTTACTAAGGAAGGAAAATTATTTGCTGATGGAATTGCAGCAGATTTATTTTTTGAGGAAAAAATTAATACGGTTCCTGATACCGTCAGCTAAAATATAATGGCTGGTTTATACTAATGTTTTTTCAATTGTAGCAAAACCCTCAGCAGTTGATAAGTTTTCCCATAGGATTTTGTAAATCGTTTCAGCTATTGGCATTTCTGCCATTATATTTTCATTTATTATTTTCATGCATTTACTTGCATTATAACCTTCGGCAACCATATTCATCTCAAGTTTCGCAGTTTGTACTGAGTAGCCTTTGCCGATCATATTTCCAAAAGCTCTGTTTCTGCTGTAAGGAGAATAACAAGTTACTAAAAGGTCGCCGAGATAAACAGAAGCAGCATAATTAGTGGTTTCGCGTTTTGTGCCTACGGCTAATGTTTTATGTTCAATTGTTCCAACTTCAACATTTTGTATGCCTGCTTTTCTTAAAAAGCCAGCCATTTCATCAGCACTGTTTGCTATAAACACACTCAAGAAATTATCACCATACTCCAGCCCATGAGCAATACCAGCTCCCAGTGCGTAAATATTTTTTAAAATTGCCGCAAATTGTACCCCATAAATATCATGGTTAACGATTGTATTTAGATAAGCGGTTTTAAAATGGGAAGCAATATTAAATGACGTTTTTTCATCAATACCGGAAAAAGTGAGGTAAGATAATTTTTCTGAAGCTACTTCTTCTGCATGGCATGGGCCTAATACTGTAAAATAATTCTCAAGGTCAACATTAAAGTGCTGTTTTAAATAATCATTGAGCAACAAATTTTCTTCAGGTAAAATTCCTTTAATTGCCGAAACAATCTTTTTCCCTTTAAAAATATCCTTATCAAGATCTCCGAATGTATCTACAGCAAATGCAGAGGGAACCGCAATAATGATGCAATCAGAATTTGTAATAACCTCAGATACGTTTGAGGTTAATTGAAGTAAAGCTGTATCAAAAAAAACACTGCTTAAATAGTGAGGATTATTCCGCCTGTTATTTATATGGGTAATTGAAGGTTCGCTCCGTATCCACCAATTTATTTTGTTGTTATTGTCAGTTAAAATTTTAGCTAAAGCTGTACCCCAGCTGCCACTCCCAATTATGCCGAATTTCATTTTCTGAGCCATGATTTAATGGGATTAATAGATTAGCGGAATCATACTTCTTACAGCACCTTAATTTCGATACCTAATTTTTCAATAGCAATTTGCGAAGCAACCTGGCTTGCATCTTTTTTGTTAAAGGCCTTTGCCTGTGCAATCAGTTCTCCGTTTACCATGGCTCCAATGGTGAACAACCTTCTTCCATTCTCTATCTTTTCTTCCAAGATTTCAAATTCCAAAATCTTTCCATTTTTATTAGCCCAGCCATATAATTTATTTTTCTGATTGATATCAAGATTTTCAAGGTCATCCATATAAAGATGCGGATTGATAATATGCCTCGTTACCCATTTTTGCGTCTTTTTATATCCTTTGTCAAGATAAACTGCCCCTATCACAGCTTCCAAAGTATTCCCAAAAATTTGAGAAATTTTCAGTGAGCTATCAAATTTATTATAGAAAGTGATCTTTTTTAGACCCATTTTTAAAGCGATATCATTTAGTTGATTTCTATTCACCATCTTACTTCTCATCTCAGTTAAAAACCCTTCATCTTTATAAGGATAGCGCATAAAAAGATAATGCCCAACCAATGAGCTCAGCACGGCATCACCTAAAAATTCAAGCCGTTCATTATTTTCATCAGCCCCTTCTCTTATTGATCGATGGCTTAATGCAGTTTTGTATAAACTTAAATTTTC
>JBBJOK010000005.1:15117-18629 GCA_037721545.1 Chitinophagaceae bacterium | reverse complement strand
GTACGATGCTGAACTTGGTTGAATGTGAAGTTTAATTTAGGATCAAGATCGGGATCGTCAGTAAAATGATTTATTGTTGGCGGAACAATATCTTTTGTAATTGCTAAAATACATGCCATCGCTTCCACAACTCCTGCAGCACCAAGACAATGGCCAGTCATAGATTTTGTTGAACTTATATTTAAGTTATATGCATTTTCCCCAAACACTTTTAGGATAGCTTTTGTTTCCGCATTATCGCCAAGTGGGGTGGATGTGCCATGAACATTTATGTAATCAATATCTTCCGGCTTCATGCCTGCATCTTTAAGTGCAGCAAGCATTACATTTTGTGCGCCTAATCCCTCAGGGTGAGGGGCAGTTATATGATGTGCATCCGCAGTAGCACCACCTCCTGCAATTTCACAATAAATCTTTGCACCTCTTGCCAATGCATGCTCTAAACTTTCCAATACTAAAACGCCTGCCGCTTCTCCCATTACAAATCCATCTCTATCTTTATCAAAAGGTCGCGATGCGGTTTTTGGGTCATCATTTCTTTCGCTCAAAGCTTTCATTGCATTAAATCCCCCTACACCAGCCTCTTTTATTACCGCTTCACTTCCTCCTGATAATACAACATCTGCCTTGCCTATCCTTATCGTATCAAAGGCATCAATAATAGCATTGGTACTGCTGGCGCATGCACTAACAACTGCATAATTTGGACCCCTAAAACCATGTCGCATTGATATCTGACCTGCGGCAATGTCCAATATCATTTTAGGAATAAAAAAAGGATTGAATCTGGGAGTACCATCCCCTAATGCAAAATTTGAAACTTCTTCCTGAAAAGTAATTAATCCCCCAATACCACTACCGAATATTACACCCACTCTGTCAACATCAACATTTTCTTTGGTTATACCAGCATCAATTACTGCCTGGTCACTCGCAATTAAAGCGAGTTGTGTAAAACGGTCAATTTTCCGAGCCTCCTTTCTTTCTAAATAATCGGTGGCTTCGAAGTTTTTTACTTCGCAGGCAAATTTGGTTTTAAATTTTGTAGTATCAAATTGAGTAATGTCTCCTGCACCTGATACACCATTTATTAATCCATCCCAGTATTCTGGTACAGTTTTGCCCAATGGTGTTATAGCACCCATGCCGGTTACAACAACTCTCTTTAATTCCATAAAGCTTACCTGCAATAATTATGAAAGATAATTACTTAGCGTGTTCTTCTAAATATGTAACAGCTTGCCCAACAGTGGTAATTGTTTCAGCCTGTTCATCAGGAATAGAAATATTAAATTCTTTCTCAAATTCCATAATTAATTCCACGGTGTCCAAACTATCGGCACCTAAATCGTTTGTGAAAGAAGCTTCCGGTGTAACCTCCGCTTCGTCAACACCTAATTTGTCAACAATAATTTTTTTAACTCTTGACGTTATGTCTGACATGATAGTAAAGTTTAGTTTTAAACGATTACAAAAATATACTTTTTGTAATAAAAAAAAATAATAAGTAATAACTTGAATTTTGCTTAAAAATAAACTCCATTTGGCACCTTTGTTGTCCCAAAAAAGCAATGCCAAAATTTACCAATAAACTCGATCAGGAATCCAGTCCGTATCTTTTACAACATGCACACAATCCTGTAAATTGGTATCCGTGGGGGGATGAAGCTTTGTTGAAAGCTAAGCAAGAGGATAAGCCTATTCTTGTTAGTATTGGTTACTCCGCATGCCACTGGTGCCATGTAATGGAACATGAAAGTTTTGAAGATTTGGAAACCGCAAAGCTAATGAATGACAATTTCGTCAATATAAAAATTGATAGGGAAGAACGGCCAGACCTTGATCATATTTACATGGATGCAGTACAGGCTATGAGCGGTAGTGGAGGGTGGCCATTAAATGTTTTTCTTACACCTGATAAAAAACCTTTTTATGGAGGCACTTATTTTCCCCCTCAAAGGGCACATAACAGGGCATCCTGGAAAGAAGTTCTGCTAGGTGTGGCAAATCTCTTTAACGATAAAAGGCAGGAGGTAGAAGCGCAGGCAGAAGAACTTACACACCACATAGGCAGATCAAGTGTAAGTGCACAAATAATAAACCCCTTACAGCCCGCTCAAAACTTGTCAAGCAACGTTGAAAATATTTTTGTAAGGCAACAGGTAGAGGAAATTTATGAAAACGTAATGAAGCAAGCCGATAAAGAATGGGGTGGTTTTGGCAATGCTCCAAAGTTTCCGCAAAGCTTTACAATCAATTACCTGTTACGCTATAATTACTATACAAAAAATCAAGATGCATTACAACAGGCTTGTCTTAGTCTCGATAAGATGATAAAGGGGGGAATTTATGATCAAATAGGAGGAGGATTTGCAAGATATTCAACAGATGCTGAGTGGTTGGCTCCACACTTTGAAAAGATGCTGTATGACAATGCACTTTTAATCCGCACTTTAAGTGATGCTTACCAAATAACTCAAGATGTATCATATAGAAAAACAATAATACAGACCATTGATTTTATTGAAAGAGAATTAAGTAATAAGGATGGTGGGTTTTATTCAGCACTTGATGCCGATAGCGAAGGAGAGGAAGGTAAATTTTATGTATGGAGTTATCAGGAAATAACGGAAGTATTGGGTAGTGATGCAATTTTATTTTGTGAATATTATGATGTTACACCCAATGGTAATTGGGAACATAAAAATATATTAAGGATACTTACACTGCTACAGGATTTTACGAAGAAAAAATATTTAGACGCAGAGGAATTTGCAAAGCAACTAGCCGGGTGGGAGGAAAAACTTTTAAAGTTCAGGAGCAAAAGAGTTCGCCCTCTTACCGATGATAAGATTTTACTTGGATGGAATGCTTTAATGATAACCGCTTTGTGCAAAGCTTCATCCGCATTGGGCGCAAGCCGTTTTAAAGAAATAGCAATAAGTAATTTTGATTTTTTATTTTCTCATTTTAAGGTTAGGGATCATGATTTTGAATTCTATCATACCTATAAAGAAGGGGTAGCTAAGTACCCTGCATTTTTAGATGATTATGCATATTTGATTGAGGCTTGCATTAACCTTCAGGAAATTACTTCTGATAATAAGTATATAGAGTATGCCCGTTCATTAACTGAATATGTTTTTGAAAACTTTACTTCTGATGAGCATGATTTTTTTTATTATTCGGGTAAAAACCAAAATGATGTTATTGTAAGAAAAAAAGAGATTTATGATGGCGCAGTTCCTTCAGGAAATTCTGTTATGGCAGGTAATCTCTTATATCTTTCTGTAATATTAAATGATGCAATTTGGAAAGAAAAAGCTGTGGTATTTTTAAAGAGTTTATCAGAGTTAATTATTAAATACCCAACTTCATTTGGTAATTGGGCCTGTTTATTAATTGATGTATTCGCAGGGATAAATGAAATAGCTATTTGCGGTAAGGGATTTGAATCTTTAAGAAATGGATTGCTTACTTATTTTGTTCCGAATAAAGTACTTCAATGTACT
>JBBJOK010000005.1:13478-15017 GCA_037721545.1 Chitinophagaceae bacterium | reverse complement strand
TGGTGAGAATTGTTTACAAAACTTTATGATATCATAATTCCATTATGATTGTATTAATAAAAAAATAATATACATTTGTTCTTATATCCTCAAATATTCAACACATGAAGAATCACATGTTAACTACAATAGCCGTCTTAGCTATTGTTTTTTTATCCAGTTGTGGCAAATTGGGTAAGTCAAAATCTAAGGGTTTACCAAATGATGGCCAGTTGCACGGTATAGCACCTTCGGCCCGGTATACGCCTCCTAAACCTCCGGGAATGATATATGTACCTCCTGGAACTTTCCATATGGGTCCAAGCGATGAGGATGTTAATTATGCTTTTACCGCACGTAACAAAGCAGTTTCCATTAGTGGCTTTTGGATGGATGCTACAGAAATTACAAACAACGAATACCGCCAGTTTACAAAGTGGGTTACTGATTCTATAGCCGCTAAGTTATTGGGCTCTCCTTATGTTATTCAGGGTGCTGATGGTGTTGAAGCCATAGACTGGAAAAAAGCAAATGCAATAAAATATGATGACAGAACAGTAATTGAAAAAATAGACGCAATCATACTTACTCCCGATAACAGGCTTTACGGGCAAAAAGGTATTGATGCCAATAAGATAATTTATCATTCAGAAGTTATCGATTTTAAAGAAGCTGCAAAAAAAGAAAATGCACGTAAGCCGCTATCTCAATTTATTGTAAAAACAGATGTGCCCGTTTATCCTGATACATTGGTTTGGATGAGAGATTTTTCTTATTCTTATAATGAACCCATGGCTAAACAATATAATAGCCATCCGGCTTTTGGTAATTACCCTACACTTGGTATAACCTGGAAACAAGCTACTACGTTTTGCGAATGGAGAACTCACCTTTTGAATTCATTTCAAATATCAAAGAAAAGAATTGCAGAGTCACCTTTCCGGTTACCTACAGAAGCGGAATGGGAATATTCTGCAAGAGGCGGACGGTCTCAGGCTCCTTATCCATGGGGTGGCCCGTATTTAAGAAATAAAAAGGGTTGCTTGCTTGCTAATTTTAAACCAGGCCGTGGTAATTATCCTGAAGATGGAGGATTTTACACTGTAAGAGCAGATGCTTATTGGCCCAATGATTTTGGTTTATACAATATGGCCGGCAACGTAGCAGAATGGACATCCTCTCTTTATAATGAAGGTGGTTATAATTTTCAACATGATATGAATCCTGATATCCGATATAATGCTAAAGATCAGGATCCTCCTTTAATGAAACGCAAAGTAGTTCGTGGCGGAAGCTGGAAAGATGTCGGATATTTTTTACAGACAAGTACAAGAAACTACGAGTATCAGGATACTGCCAAATCTTATATTGGTTTTAGAACTGTAATTGATTTACCCCCGTCAATGAGTAAAAAAGGAAGGAAGAAAGCTTAATTTTTCAATACACTTTTATAAGACAATTTTCTATCAACATTTATTGCTTATTTTAAATAGATATAGGCATTGCCATTTCTTTATCTCAACAATAAAATCTAAAATTTAAAAACTACATCATGGCTCA
>JBBJOK010000005.1:11789-13378 GCA_037721545.1 Chitinophagaceae bacterium | reverse complement strand
CAATCAATGGATAAAATGCTGATGGATGCAGATATTACACCAACTAACTTAAAGAGATTGGGTGATAATTTCCAGAAACTAGGTACTACTGTTTCTCAAATTGGGGAGGTAGGAGATGTGGTTAAATCTACAAGTGATTTTTCTGCAAAAACAAAAGAAGCAACTTCTGCAATGAGCAGTTTGCGGGATGCTTATACCACTTCTGCAAATACAATGTCAAATTTTAACGATGCTGCAGATAGCTCTAAAGGATTTCATACCCAGGTACAGGTTCTTACAAAAAATCTTTCCTCTCTTAATACTATTTATGAGTTGGAGTTAAATGAAAGTAACAATCACCTTAAAGCACTTAATGGTTTTTATGGTAAAATGGCCGAAGCAAGTCAGGTTATGATAGAGACCGTTGATGATGCAGGAAGAGCGAAAGAACAAATTGGCACGTTAGCAAATAACCTTGGTAAATTAAACCAGGTTTACGGCAACATGCTAAGTGCTATGCAAGGCAGATAATAAATAAAATCAACTGATTAAAAATCTAAACAAACTGTAAATTAAAAAATCATGGCTTTACCCAGGGAACCCAGGCAAAAGATGATAAATATTATGTATTTGGTGCTAACGGCCATATTAGCATTAAATGTATCGAACGAGGTAATTAATGCGTTTAAGGTTGTAGATAAAAGCTTAGTATTATCAAGTGAAAATATCGGAAACGCAAATGGTACTTTATATAAATCATTAGAATCAAAATTAACCGACCCACAATCGGCGGAAAAGGCTAAAATATGGAATGAGAAAGCGCTTCAGGCTCAGAAACTATCAACGGATATGAACACTTATCTGGAAGGCTTAAAAGCTGAATTAAAAAAGGAAGCTGATCTTCAAATGGTTGAAAAAGATGGGCAGCAGGTGGAATCTTACAGAGAAGACAATCTTGAAGCAGCAACACGTTTATTTGATAATAAAGGCAAGGGTAAGGAATTAGAAACTAAATTAACGGCTTATAGAAAAGCAATGCTTGATATAGATCCTGAAATAAGAAAAGAATTTGAAAAGTCTTTGCCCATAGATGTTTCAGTTCCGGGTAAAAAAGATTTTACAAGAACTTATTTTCATATGACGCCCACTGTTGCTGGGTTAACAATGCTAAGTAAATTTCAAAACAACGTGAAAAACGCAGAAAATCAGGTAGTAACGTATGCTCATAATCAAATTGGTGCAGTTAAAGTTATTTACGATCAGTTTGCTGCATTGGTAGGGCAAAGTTCAAATTATGTTATGCCGGGGCAGGAAGTTCAAATAACTGCAGGTGTTGGAGCATATAGTAAAGCTGCTCAACCTCAAATAAGTATTAACGGTGCTGGTGTGGCAATAGATGCTGAAGGCAGGGCAGTATATAAAATTCAGGCAAGTGGTTCCGGTAACCGTAATGTACCTGTAAATGTAACGTACACAAAACCTGATGGCACTAAGGAATCAAAATCTTTCAATGTAGAATATACTGTTGGTACACCGGGTGGTGCGGCAGTTATGCTTGATAAAATGAATGTGTTTTATATTGGTGTTCCTAACCCGGTAACAATTTCTTC
>JBBJOK010000005.1:7759-11689 GCA_037721545.1 Chitinophagaceae bacterium | reverse complement strand
GATGATGATAATGGTAATCAGCGTTTTATTTCCATATTAATGAAAGCAATACAGGATGGACCGGATAAAGGCGGGGTAACTGTTTTTGATGCGGTAGATGATAGATTTACTACTCCCTTAACCGTAGCGCAGGTTGGAGAAAAAATTTCAGGTGGCGTTGTAGAAGTTCCTATTTATGATTCTCTTGGGCAGATAACCGGAACTAAGAGTGTTACGGCTGAAGTAAATCTTGATTCATTTTATAAATTCAGGATTAAAGAAGAAGTGATATTTGATAAAGAAAGCTCACGCTTATTTTGGAGAATATTAGGCATTGCTCCTGTAAAAAGTATAGTTACCTCACAAGGAATAAATCTAGGTGAAACAGAATTATTCTGGGTTTATTATCCTGATATGAGGCCTATCTTTTCTACCTACCAGGTTTATAATCCAAAAAACATGGGAGCAAGAATGAGTTGGGAAGAATTATTTGAAAGCAGATTTTTCTACGGGCGAATTATAAAGAGCACCATGGACAATCCATACGATAGGGCTTTAAAAGATTTTGGTGGCTTACGCGACAATCAAATATTACAATTATTGGAGGGTGAAACTATAAAGGATAAAATATTTAATTACGAGCAAAATTTATGGAGTTATTAATCCGTATTATCCAATTGTGAAAGAGGAAGCATTGTTTGCTTCCTCTTTTTTTTGAATATCTATAAGTTTAGTTAGCGAATTATAGTGGATGAATACGATCCCGGTTAAAATAGGTCAGTATCAAATTAGCTTTTGAAATTCCTACTGCTAAATTCAGTTCTTCCACAGATATTTCTTTTATTTTTTTTACTGATTTATATTTTTTCAATAATGCATCTGCAGTGGCTTTGCCTATGCCTTTTATTTGCTCCAACTCATTTACAAATGTCCCTCTGCTGCGTTGATCACGATGAAAATTTACACCAAAGCGGTGAACCTCGTCTCTTATCCGCCTGATAAGCTTAAGGCTCTCACTGTTCCAGGGCAGTTTAATAGATTGTTGATCTCCGGGAAAAAAAATTTCTTCTTCGTTTTTTGCCAATCCAATTAAAGAAGTTTTGCCTTGCTGCCTTAGCTCATTAATGCTTTCAACTGCAGCATTTAATTGTCCTTTGCCTCCATCTATAATAATTAGTTGTGGAAGTGGCTGATTTTCTAAAACAAGCCGCTTATATCTTCTTAAAACAACTTCTTTCATGGTGGCAAAATCATTAATACCTTCTACCGTTTTTACATTAAATTTCCTGTAATTATTTTTATCTGGTAAGCCATTTTTAAAATATACCATAGCAGAAACAGGATAACTTCCCTGAAAATTGGAGTTATCAAAACACTCAATATGAATTGGAACAGCCGGTAACTGCAGATCTTTTTGCAACTGAACCAATGCTTTTATTTTTTCGCTATCGCTTTTACCTTCTAATTGAAGCATTTTTTTTCTCCTCAATTCTTCTTTAAAATAATTTACATTTTTTTCAGACAGGTCTAAAAGTTTCTTTTTATCTCCTGCTTTGGGAAGCGTTACAATTATATCCTGCTGAGGATAAATTATTTCAAAAGGAACAATTATTTCTTTTGCGTCGCTGTTAAAAGTGCTCCTCAATTGTGCTATAGAAAATAATAAAACCTCTTCGGGCGTTTCATCAAGTTTTTGTTCCAGTGTAATTGTTTTGGTTATAACAATGGTACCATTGCTTACCATTAAATAATTCACATAAGCACAGTCCCCATCCTTTAAAATAGAAAAAACATCAACATTACCAACATGCTCATGCATCACTTTTGATCGGGATTGATAATTTTGTAAATGCTCAATCTTTTTTTGAATAAAGCCTGCTTTCTCAAACTCCATTTTTTCAACATGCTGGTTCATCTCCTGTTTAAAATGTTGAATAACGGGATATAAATTTCCTTTCATCAAATTTTTTAGTTGCGCTAATCCCTGGCTATAATCCTCTGTAGACTGAAATCCTTCGCAGGGGCCTTTGCAATTTCCCAAATGATATTCCAGGCAAACTTTGAATTTATCTTTTTGAATATTATTTTCTGAAAGATTGAGTTTACACGTTCGTAGTTGTATATTTTGTTTAATAAAATCAAGTAGTTCTCTTACTTTTCCTACAGAGGTAAAAGGACCTAGGTACTGCGAGCCATCATTAATTTTTGTACGCGTTAAAAATACCCGGGGAAAAGGTTCGTTCTTTATAACTAGATAGGGATATGATTTATCGTCTTTAAGATTAATATTAAACTTGGGTTGAAATTGTTTTATGAGAGAGTTTTCTAACAAAAATGCATCCTGTTCAGAATCAACAATCGTAAATTCCACACGATGAATTCTGCGTACTAATTCGTGGGTTTTATAACCACTAAAAGTTTTTGTGAAATAAGAACTTATTCTTTTGCGAAGGTGTTTTGCCTTTCCTACATAAAGCATTTCATCTTTATCATCAAAATATTTGTAAATGCCTGGTTGATTTGGGAGTGTTTTTATAATATCTTGAAAGGACTCCGAGGTCATAGAATTGCAAATTTACCGCATTCGTTAATGATTGTCATATTGATACTGCACGACAATATGGGCTATTCATTAAAATCCCATTTCATTAATTCTTCTTTAATTTGAGGTGGCTTACCGGCTTGCTCAATCAGGTAAGTTATTTTACACCATTGGTTGGATTTCCATGTGAGCTGCAAAATTTGGAGAATTCCGTTATTATTAATCTCTTTAATGAGATAAATTCTTTTAATTGTATTTTTTTTCGGATCAATATATACATCCCATCTTCTTAATTGTAAAGTATCAGGCAGTTTATCAATTGGGTCGTATGACAAAGTAAATGCATTAATTGTCTGATCTAAAAATGACTTTTGTACAAACAGGCCTTTAAAATTTGACGTATCTATTTCAGGGTAAAGAAACGGCTTAGCAAATTCCCGGATATTTTCTTTTTTCATCCAGGTTGAATCTGATTTACCATTTTGTGTAACGATCTTTAATGGCGTAACTGGTAAACTTTCAACTTCGCTTAGCTGACCATTGATATATTCTGTAACCGGAAAAAATGTTTGGCTTTCTGTAGAATCTTTTATGGCCCTTTGCAATTGTTGTGATTTTTCTTCAGTACAGCTAATTAAGAAATGTGCGGTAAAAAAAACGCTCAAAAAGGTTTTGTACATTTTCAAAATTACTTCAAAAAAGGATTTTTGATAGCAATAAAATCGGCCTTATATGTAATTGGAGGAAGGTAATTATTTTGCTGCTTTACTTATGCCTATACGAATACCATAATTAATAAGGTTTTCTTTAACCGGGTAACGGTTTGAATAGGTAGATAATAGCTGGTAACGCACTTGTGGCCCTATTTGCCAATTAAGTGAGTTGGAAGCAAACGAAACGTATGTTGATAGATTGGTATTCATATTCCACCTGCGGAATAAATCTGTGTCAGTGATATAATTTCTTTTATCAGTAGAAAGCAAATAACCCCTGCTGGCCATAATAAATGAAGGTTGAAAAGCCGCTGCAGCGCTAAATTTAATATTATCATTACCTCCAAATACATATTGCAAACCAATAGGAACAGATGCCTGTAAACTGTAGTTTTTTAATGTGGTAAATTCGGTACCGGTACCATTACCATATCTTGACACTGTGGTATACGCCTTATAGAACCCGGGAGTTTCACTGTGTAACATTAAAGTGGAAATAGTGGGATGGGTACTATTAGCCTTTGTATTATAGCCAGAATAGTTTACCTGAAAACCGGTTGTGATTTGCAATTTTTTTTGAAGATTAAATTTCATTTCAGTCCCTGCTTCATACCCTAATCTGGGTTTATGAAGAACAGAATTATTTGTTTTATCGTCTGACATATGTCTATAACTAACAGATGGAGTAATATAATA
>JBBJOK010000005.1:3102-7659 GCA_037721545.1 Chitinophagaceae bacterium | reverse complement strand
TTTTCTTTAGCTATAATATTGTTAGTTCCATTTTCTTGCATTCCCCGATTCGATAGGGAAGGCGAAACTGTTTTAGTAGTTGAAGGAACTTTTTTGGTACTCTCCGAAGATATTAGAGTGGATAAATGAGTATTACGGCCATTATTAGTATTTAGGTGGCCTATTATTACAAGAGTAAAAATAAAGACCATACTCATAGCCACTGACGGCCATCTTGTTCCGGGGTGAATGTCATTATAGATGCCATGCCACACTTTTTTGGAAGGTGTCATTTTAAATTGATCGGCATGCCCTTTCAGGTAGTTTTCAAAGTTTTCAGGGTAAAAATTTCTTTCCATTTCATATAATTTCGGTAGCGGTAATAGTCTTGGGCTTCATTTTGATTTTTGGTATTGGCATTTAATTATTAGCTCTCATGAGCATTCTTCTTCTTTCTTTTGGTTGTATAATCTTCTTCTGAACTAATATATCTTCTAACATTGCTTTTGCTCTGGTATATTGCGATCTGCTGGTACTTTCTTCAATATCCAACATTTGCGAAATCTCTTTATGGTTAAACCCTTCAATCGCATAAAGGTTTAAAACTGTTCTATATCCTATTGGTAATTGTCTTACTGAATCTACCACTTCTTTAGTTTCTACTATAGAAGGAATGTTATTCTCGTTCAGGTACAAATTGCCCGCATGGATCAGATCTACACTATCAGTAAATTTTTTATTTTTCTTTAAAATATTGATACATGTATGTACTATGATTCTTCTAATCCATCCTTCTAACGCCCCTTGGCCTCTAAATTGTTGTATTTGGGTAAACACTTTTATAAAACCCTCCTGCAACATATCTTCAGCATCCTCACGATTGCGTGCAAACCTGAAACAAACACCTAACATTCGAGGGCTAAAACGATTATATAATGCCTCCTGTGCGGATGCAATACTATTAAGACAGCCATGCAGCATGAGCTCTTCTGTCATAAATTTTTAATTGGTTTAACCCTCAAGTTATGACAAATTATTATAAATAAGTGCTGCTTTTCAATAAAAAAAGTGGGATTCTAAGCGGTTTTTATGGAATTTTAGTGTATATTAATCATTTCCTAACCAAACTATCCGGTGGGTGGTGCGCCTCTATAGAATCTCTAAGCGATGTTGTCCATTTAGCAATAGCCAGTTTTTGATTATCATTTAATATGGCATTCTTGTGTATGCGGGTATAAGATGGCAATGGCATGCTATTATCTTTCACCAATTCATTTATTTCTTCGAGCTTTCTATATTGTTTATGAATTCGATATGTTGTAAATTCCGAAAAGTTCAGATCTTTTTTGCCATACACAATATGATCATTTAGCCACCATGCTATGGGTTGAATTTCTGAATACCAGGGATACTCTGTATTGTTACTATGGCAATCATAACAGGCAACTTTAAAGATGGTTTGTATACTATCAGGAACAGGATATTTTGTTGAGATATCATTTGTACTTATACCATTAGACCTATTTTTTTCAGGCCGAATAAATTGGATAATAATAAACAGTGTCAATATGAGTAACAATAAGATTTTCAAGACCTTTTTCATATTTCTAAAATTTTAAAAGGACCACTTGAATTAAAAATAGTAAGTGCTCAATACAAACCTTTAAAACTTTACATTACCTGTGGAATTGCCTTGATGACTAACGGATTTTTTCAATTAAAATATTACCTGTCATTTCTTTTGGTATCGGCAATTGCATCAGGGTTAAAATGGTTGGAGCAATATCCCCAAGCTTGCCCGTAGCTAAAATTTCATTATTTCCTATTAACATTGGATCTTTATCAATGATGAATAACGGTACCGGGTTTAAAGTATGAGCCGTATTTGGTGTACCGTCTTCATTTATCATATAATCAGCATTACCATGGTCTGCCGTTAAAAAGATAGTATAGCCATTTTCCAAAGCCGCATTCACGATCTTCTCTACGCAACCATCTACGGTTTCAGCAGCTATAATTACGGCTTCCCATACACCTGTATGCCCCACCATATCTGTATTGGCAAAATTTAAGCAAATGAAATCTGCTGTTTTATTTTTTATCTCAGGCAATAGAGCCTCAGTGAGTTCATGTGCACTCATTTGCGGCTGTAAGTCGTACGTTGCAACTTTTGGTGAAGGAATCATAATTCTTTTCTCACCTTCAAAAGGGATTTCTCTGCCTCCATTAAAAAAGAATGTTACATGAGGATATTTTTCAGTTTCTGAAATTCGTATTTGTTTTTTATTATTTTGTGAAAGAATATCGCCGAGTGTATTTTTAAGATCATCTGTTTCATATATAACATTAATATTTTTAAATGTATGATCGTAACGGCTCATTGTAGTAAAATATAATGACAATGGATTCATATTATAATCAGGCACCGGTGTTTGCGTAAGCACTTGTGTTATTTCCCTGCATCGATCTGTACGAAAGTTAAAACAGATAACTGCATCACCATCTTTTATGGAAGCACCCTGGATATTTTGATTAATTATGGGATCTATAAATTCGTCTGTTATATCGTTTAGGTAAGATTGTTCAACGGCACTGAGAATATCATGGGAAGATTTTCCGATACCGTGTACTAAAGCATCATAAGCGATCTTAACTCTCTCCCAACGCTTATCACGGTCCATTGCATAATATCGCCCAACAATCGTAGCTATTTCACCTGTGGTACTGTGTAAATGTGACTGTAATTCTTTTAGAAAATGGATGCCACTTTTAGGATCCGTATCTCTTCCATCAGTAAATGCATGAATAAATACGTTTTGTAATCCCTCTTCTTTGCAAAGGCTTGTAATTGCTTTTAAGTGTTCAATATGGGAGTGGACACCACCATCGCTTACAAGCCCAATTAAATGCAAAGGCTTGTTATTATTTTTTGCATAGATAAGGGTATTTAAAAGGGCTTCATTTTTTTTAAACTCTCCTATTCTTATAGCGACATTTATCCTTTCTAATTCCTGGTAAACAACTCTTCCTGCACCTAAATTTAAATGGCCTACTTCGCTATTACCCATTTGGCCAGGCGGTAAGCCAACAGCTTCACCACAGGTTACCAGCGTAGTATTAGGATATTTGGAATATAATGAACTAACAAAGGGAACTCTGGCATTTTGAATAGCATCGCTTGATTTTACTTTTCCAAGCCCCCATCCATCCATAATAATTAGAATAACTTTTTTCGCTTCCATGCGCCAAAGCTAATTTATTCGTAACAGTATTTTTATCCTGATAAGTTCAGGGGGCTGTCATAAAGTTGTTCGCAGAGTAGTTGGCACGTTTTTGGCAAAATCTATAGCAGATAATTTATACATGACCAGATACTTAAAATACGGTTTAATTGTACTGATGTTTGCTTTGTCTTCGTTTGTTTCGTTAGATGAAGTAGTAAGTGCCATAAAAAAAGGAAATGCATCGCAACTTTCAAAATTTTTTGATAACACTATTGAAATCACTGTAGAAGATAAAAAAAATACATACAGTAAAAGTCAGGCTGAATTGGTTTTAAAAGATTTTTTTAGTAACAGTGCGGTTAAAGATTTTTCAATAATTCATAAGGGAGATAATTCCGGCGCTCAATTTATTATCGGTACTTTAAAAACAAAAAATGGCGAGTATCGTACTACCATATATATGATGCAAAAGGGAAATAAAAATCTACTGCAGGAACTGAGATTTGAAAAATAATATCTAATAAATTGCACCTCTCTTTATCATTATTTTAGTTCATTCACAAAAAATCATTGATTAGTTTTGTTGTGATGAATTACGCAGATCAACTAAATTTCCTTATAAAAAATGCCCTCAAAGAAGATATTGGTTCAGGCGACCATTCAACCTTATGTTGTATAGATGCTGCTGTAAACAGCAAAGCCAATTTAAAAATTAAAGAAGAAGGAATTTTAGCAGGTATTGCAGTTGCAGCATCTATTTTTAAATATGTGGAGCCAGAAGCAGTTTTTGTTGAATATAAAAAAGACGGAGATGAAATGCATTTTGGAGAAATTGCTTTTGAAGTTCAGGCAAAGGTGCACACCATACTGCAATGTGAGCGATTGGTATTAAATTGTATGCAGCGAATGAGTGGTATTACCACTCTTACTAATGCATATGTGAAGAAACTCAAGGATTATAAAACAAAACTTTTAGACACAAGAAAAACTACTCCTAATTTTCGCCTTCTCGAAAAAAAAGCTGTAGAAATTGGGGGAGGTATTAATCACAGGCTTGGTTTGTACGATATGATCATGCTTAAGGATAATCACATTGATTATTGCGGGGGTATAGAAAATGCAATTGAAAGAGCCAATGATTATTTGCATCGAAAAAAGCTGGATCTAAAAATTGAAATAGAAACAAGGAGTCTTGAAGATGTAAAAAAAGTGATGAAGGTTGGTAGAGTAGATAGGATCATGCTGGATAATTTTACTCCGCAACAAATTGATGAAGCGTTAAAGATCATTAATGGGGAATATAAAACAGAGGCCAGCGGAGGAATTAATCTTGAAAATATTGAGGAGTATGCAG
>JBBJOK010000005.1:1205-3002 GCA_037721545.1 Chitinophagaceae bacterium | reverse complement strand
GATTTTATGTTAAACGATACCGGTTCAGAAGAAATAATTACACTTGCTCCTGCACAACAAAGCTTGAAGATAAGGTTAAATGCCAAGCAAAGAGCCGGTAAGGTGGTTACGTTGATTCAGGGATTTGAAGGAAAGGGGGCAGATTTGGAAGACTTAGGGAAAAAATTGAAGTCTTATTGCGGAACCGGGGGTTCCGTAAAAGAAAATGAAATTATTGTACAGGGAGATAACAGAGATAAAATTTTATCATGGTTGCAAAAGCAGGGCTATTTAAAATCAAAAAAAGTTTAACAAGATTTCTTTTATCTACTTACAACATTGTGCGTATATACTATTGATATTTGAACAATTTAAATGTGTATCTATTTTTATATTTTTAATTTAGTTTTACAGTAGTGAATAACATGGTATCAAAAATATCGGAAGGTGTAACCATAAGTGTTGAAACTTTTTATCAGCCGGATCAGAGTAATCCGGTTAATAGCGAATACATGTTTGCATATCGCATAACAATTGAAAATAACAATTCTTTTCCCGTAAAATTATTGCGCAGGCACTGGTTTATTTTTGACAGTGACAGTACCCATCGTGAAGTGGAGGGGGAGGGTGTTATTGGCATTCAGCCTGAAATTAATAGCGGTGAAAAATATCAGTATATCAGCGGTTGCAATCTTCGCACAGAGTTAGGAAAAATGCACGGCACCTATTTTATGGAAAATATGAGCAATAAAAGAATGTTCTATGTAAATATCCCTTCTTTTGAAATGGCAGTCCCTTTTAAATTAAATTGACCTGGGTTCTTACATTATACTTCTTACTTTTTTCATCTCAGGTCCTTGGCTTATACTTTGACGAGCTATAAATTTCTCTTGGTTCTTTTTTCATCAAATCCTGTAATGTAGTTTTCGAGTTTTTATCCATATATTTTTTTATGATCTGTAACCCGCTAAAGGCACCTATATTGCCTGGGGAAGCGTCTCCTAATTCTTGTGTCTTCGGGCTTTCTCCAATATAATTTTTTACAATATTTTGGTCCCCGTTATTAAGCAGGTCGTTATTTAAAAAAAATTCCCAAATCATAGCTTCATTGGTATATGAATCTTTTAATTGTGTTTCTGTGTATCCTATTTTTAAATATTCAGGGGCTTCAGGCAAAAATTTATCAAGAAGATATAATCGTTTTCCTTTTTCAACCATCTGCTCTATTAAAGCTTTTCCCATGCTTTTATCGGGGTACATATCATCGATTATATTTTTTATGCAATTGACTGAAATGTATTCTGGTGTAAATTTTTTAGAAATATATTCAGGAAAAATATCATGGGAAATATTACTCTTATAAAATGAAAAATTAGTGCCCATATGGAGTTGTAAGCCAACAGCAAATGCATCTGCGGTCAAAACATCACTGTACCCATCAAACGGTCCGATAAAGGTTATAATTTTATTGGGTGTTTTATATTCAGGAAAATAGTGCTTAACAAACTGCAATCCTTTTTTTATCTCCTGAAAGTGGGGTTCAAAATTGCCAAATAGTTTATCAGCACTGTCTTTTACAAAGCGATAATCCCTGATAAATAAATGAATATATTTTGTAAGAGAGTCAGGAGGAATTGTATTATCAAAACCTAAAATTTGTTGGGTAAAATCTTTTATAAAAACAGGATATTTAATTTGTAAACGCTGTATCTCATTTAAAATTTTATTAGTGTCAATTGAGAAAAAATCCTTTTCAAATCGCTGTACCTGCAGGTCTACTTTAATTTTAGAAACATCCGGGGTGTTATTATTCTTGCA
>JBBJOK010000005.1:0-1105 GCA_037721545.1 Chitinophagaceae bacterium | reverse complement strand
TTTCTTGCGCAGCAGAATTATCATATTGGAAATTTTGAAAGCAATACAGCCAAAATAATTAATGCTATTCATCTTGCAAAAAAAGAACAGGCTGATCTTATAGTATTTAGCGAATTAAGTGTTTGCGGATATGCTCCCAAGGATTTCTTAGACTTTACAGATTTTATTGAAAAATGCTACCAGGCCATTGATGTGATAAAGCAACATGCTGATACCATCGGGGTTTTAATTGGTGCGCCGGATAGGAATACGGTAAAAGAAGGGAAGGATCTTTTTAACGGGGCCTTTCTATTATATGAAAAAGAAATTAAAGCAATTGCACATAAAACCTGCTTGCCCAATTATGATGTATTTGATGAATACCGGTATTTTGAACCCGCTTTTTCGTGGAAAGTAATCGAGTTTAAAGGAAAGCGATTGGCCATAACCATATGTGAAGACATCTGGAATTTGGGAGACAATCCATTGTACAGAATTTGCCCTATGGATAAATTGATGGAGCAAAAGCCTGATATTATGATCAATCTTTCTGCATCTCCATTTGATTATACGCATGATGAAGACAGGAAAGCAACCATAAAGTCAAATGTTTTAAAATATAAAATTCCAATGTTTTATTGCAATGCAGTGGGTGCGCAAACTGAAATTATATTTGATGGCGCTTCGCTGGCATTTGATAAAGATGGAAACCTTTGCAAAGAATTTCCGCAGTTTAAGGAGCACCTGGAAGAAATAATTTTAAATGATGACGGAACAATTGATGCTCCTGTCATAGAGCCTGCACTCGCAATGCCTGACCAACTTTTGACGCCATTACTACTAACGGAGACTTTAAGTATCGCACAAATACATGATGCTTTAATTCTTGGTATTAGAGATTATTTTACCAAGATGGGTTTTAACAAAGCAATTATTGGCAGTAGCGGCGGTATTGATAGCGCTGTAACGCTTGCTCTCGCTTGCTCAGCTTTGGGTATGGAAAATGTAAGAGCCGTATTAATGCCATCTCCCTATTCAACAGATCACTCGGTAAATGATGCAGAAAAATTGAGCAAAACTATTGGGAATCCTTATGACATTATTCCTATAAAAAATATTTATGAAG
>JBBJOK010000095.1:6703-9217 GCA_037721545.1 Chitinophagaceae bacterium | reverse complement strand
AACATATTTATAAAAGCCTTCTCCGCTTTTCACTCCTAAAAATCCTGCTGCAACCATGTTGGAAAGTAAGGGGCAAGGCGCATATTTAGGATTGCCAAACCCATCCTGCAACACTTTTAAAATTGAGTGGCAAACATCAAGGCCAATAAAATCAGCCAACTGCAAGGGGCCCATCGGGTGCGCCATCCCAAGTTTCATTACAGTATCAATTTCTTCAACGCCGGCAACACCTTCATATAAACTATAAATAGCTTCATTTATCATTGGCATCAAAATGCGGTTAGCAATAAAACCCGGGTAATCATTTACTGCACAGGGGATCTTTCCTAATTTTTTACACAGCTCAACAATTGTTTTTGTTACTTCTTTACCAGTTGCATAACCATTTATAACTTCCACCAGTTTCATTACAGGAACGGGATTCATAAAATGCATACCAATAACCTGTGCAGGCCGCTTTGTTACTGCTGCAATTTTAGTTATGGAAATAGAAGAAGTGTTTGTTGCCAAAATGCAATCGACAGGCGCAACTTCATCGATCTCTTTGAAGATTTTTAATTTAAGCGCTTCATTTTCTGTAGCCGCTTCTACAACAACTTGTGCGTTTTTTACACCAGAACTCAAAGATGTTTGAGTAGTAATATTTTGTAAGCAGGTTTGTTTCAGTTCTTCTGTAATGTTTCCTTTTGATAATTGCCTGTCAAGATTTTTGGAAATAGTGGAAAGAGCTTTATCAAGCTGGGTTTGAGATACATCTATCAAAGTAACTTTAAAACCATTTTGTGCAAAAACGTGCGCTATGCCGTTTCCCATGGTGCCTGCACCTATAACTGAAATTGTCTGAACCATTGTCTGAACCATGATTTATGGGATTTTTGGGATTAATGGGAAATAAAACTTAATTCTTTCCAATCTTTTCTACAAATGTAAGTTGGATTTAAAATCTATTAAGGAAAATAAAACTTGTCCCAGAATTCCCAGTATCCCATAAATCCCAGTTCAGACAATTTACTTCCGTTTGTAATCACCTCTCTTCCATGCCTTGATAAACTCTGCCCATGCAAGTGGATTAAAAATGTTTTGTGGGGGAGTTTGTCCGGCATAATATGCTTTGGTAGAAGCTTGTTTCAGATAATTATTACTTGCCTCACGGCCGTCTTTAGGTAATACTCTTTCCATGGCAGCAAGTGTGGCAGCATTTGTATTTTTTCTGGCAATCTCCAGGTTATCATCGGGGACTTTGGCATTTATAAAATCTCTTTCAAATTGCTCTCTGGTTGGGCGTCGTTTTATTATTGTGGCTGGGAGATAAACGGTATCCTGAACCATCAGTTGAATTAAACTGTGCTGGTTGCCTTCTAAATTTTGTGGAATTAAAGCAACTTTTGGTTTATAGCCTATGCTGGTAAATTCTATTTGATCACCTTTTAATACTACAATAGAGAAAACGCCTTGTTCATTTGTAATGGTTCCCCGGTTTTGGCCTTTTACTACAATACTTACTGAAGGAATTCCTTTAAGACTGTCAGCCGTCATAACAACTCCATACAATTGTACTACAGAATCTTTAAAAGATTCAAACTGTGCTTTTGTGGTTACAGGAATTATTAAAAAAGAAATTAAAAGTAATCGTAAAAATTTATTCATGAATCTATCCCGGTTATAAACTTAAACATTAAAAATCCCATTAATCTTTTAATCTCAAAAATCATGGTTTAGACAAAGGCTAAAGTACGCCGTGATTGTATAAATTTGCTGATTGTAAAAGTTTTTAACAAATAATTGAACGATGACGCAGGATGATATTTTAAAAGCCCTAAGTAATGTGCAGGAGCCTGACCTTGGTAAAGACCTTGTAACATTAAATATGGTTAAGGATATTGTGGTTGATAATAATAATGTTTCATTTACTGTGGTGCTTACTACGCCTGCCTGCCCCATGAAAGATTTAATTAAAAATGCCTGCGAAAATGCTGTAAAAATATTGGTGAATAAAGAGGCAATTGTTACGGTGAATTTCACTTCGAATACAACAACAATACGTAAGGACAATAAAAATATTTTAAGTGGCGTGAAAAATATTATTGCTGTGGTAAGCGGAAAAGGAGGTGTTGGCAAAAGTACAGTTGCAAGCAACTTTGCACTTGCCCTGTCAGAAAGCGGGGCCAAAGTTGGCTTAATGGATGCAGATATTTACGGGCCCAGTGTGCATATAATGTTTGGTGTTCGTGGGGAAAGGCCAATGATGAAAGAAGGGGAGGGCGGTAAGGGATTGATTGTTCCTTTAGAACGTTACGGAATTAAACTGATGAGTATCGGGTTGCTGGTTGATGAAAAGCAGGCGGTAGTATGGCGTGGGCCAATGGTGAGCAGCGCTATCCGGCAATTTGTTAGTGATGTGGATTGGGGAGAGCTTGATTATTTAGTAATTGATATGCCGCCGGGCACAGGAGATATTCATCTGACCATTGTACAAACAGTACCTGTAACAGGTGTTATAGTTGTTACTACACC
>JBBJOK010000095.1:1924-6603 GCA_037721545.1 Chitinophagaceae bacterium | reverse complement strand
GATATTCCATTTTTGGGAGAGATTCCATTGGTGCAAAGCATTCGTGAAGGCGGGGATTCAGGTGTTCCTGTTATGTTGGGGGATGATGTTATTAGTAAAAAAGCTTTTATGGATTTTGCAGATAATGCCATTAGGGGAATTGCCATGCGTAATGCTGAAATGCCGGCGACAGAAGTAAGTGAAGTGTTGGAAGTGAGTGGAAGTTAGTTCCTGATTATTTTTTTAAATACAATTTCATATTTCCATAATCGATCACTGCATTATATCTTATTAAAATATCGGCGCCAATTACTCCGTTGCATGGTTCTGTTATCCCTTTTTTTGTTAGCGAATCTTTTATATGTTGAAAATCTGTTGCATACAGATCAAATGATGGTATTTCAAAATCATTGATCTTAAAAAGATTTATCTGTTTATGAAACAAAACCATTTGTGATGTTCCAACACCTCCTCCCTGCATTTCAATAGAGACAAATTCCAGCAGATTATCTTTTGCAAAACCAATGTCAATTACAGTATTACTTGCACCGGTGTCAATAAGAAATATTGTTTCAATTTCATCAATCGTAACCGCTGTTTCTAAATGCCCTATTGCATTTAGGCGAAGTGAAATTTCTTTATAGTTTTTCTTCATCATTTTACAAAATCATCATTATTAGGATAATAAATTTAATTTTTTTCACCACCAAGTTATTAAATACCATTCATCATTAAATTATTACCGTTTATGAGTGATTTCGTACAATAATACAGTTTTAAGGTGTGGCGAAAAGCATTGCTTACTACCTTTGCATCGCAATTCAAAAGATGATCATCCTTCACTGAAAAGTATCGTTTTAAAAAACGATCTCGGTAGCCAATCACAGATATTCTGCAAGGCTCGAACTGCAAAAATTTCTTAAAAATTAAAATTCGATTTTATGACCAGTAATGTAATGCCTTCTATTATTCAAATAGAGGATGAAAGTTTAAAGCAACTTGTAACAGAAGTAAAAGAAACATTAGCAACTAATATAGATCTGAAAACAAGAACTCCAAAGAATAAAAATTTCGGAATTGTGGACATGTGGAAATGCCAACGAAATGTACGCACTGCGGTTTCCATGAGGAGACACTAAAATTTAGTTTGAGGTGAAAGATAAGGCCATGTGATTAAGAATGATATTTGTAAAAATTCGTTCCTAAAGCATGGCTTTTCTTATTGATAAATACCTTCCTGAATATACTTACAACGAATATCATCAGAAATTAATACATGCCTCTGCTAAAAAATCTTTTCTTGCCACCAAGGATCTTGATATGCGGAAATCTTTTATAAGCATGTTCCTTTTTAAACTTCGGCGATTACCCACACATGACCTTTACCTACAGGGATTCCTAGGAATATGTGTTTTGTTTACAAGGAAGAGTAACCCTTTAAAGAATTTGTAATTGAGGCTTCACAACCCGGGTTAAAAATGTATTGGAACTTTTATTTTAAGAAAATTGGCGAAAATAAAACGATGGTAAGTACGGAGACAAGGATACTGTGTTTAACAAAAAAAAGTAAGCTTCTTTTTTCGCTTTATTGGTTTTTTGTAAAACCATTCAGTGGGCTTATAAGAATTGAGATGTTGAGATTGCTCAAGAAAAAGGTAGAAAATAACTGATCGTATCTGTAAAATATTTTTCTTGTTTTAAAAGTGAAACATTTTCCAACTTTGGTGAATTTACTCCATTGCCAATTGCCAATTGTCCATTGCGGATTATCCGTGCCTCATCCCATAAACTTTTATCAATAAAAGATTGCACCAGTTTTGCCCCACCTTCTACCAACACACTTTGAAGTTGCAATTCATGGAGTGTTTTTAATAGTTCTGGTATTAAATCATCTTCTTTCAGTTTATAAAAAATAAGATTTCCACCTTCTTCATGTTTGCTTTTATTAAAGATGATTGTTTTGGTTTCTTTGTTAAATATTTTTAAATGAGAAGGCAACCGCAAGTTCAAATCTATCACTAAGCGAATAGGGTTATTGCCATGCCATAATCTGTTGGTAAGGGAAGGGTCATCCTGCAATGCAGTAAGGGTCCCTATCAAAATGGCGGCTTCTTCGCTTCTCCATTTGTGCACTAAACGGTTTGAATATTCATTACTTATTAAAATCCTTTCGGATTTCGCAATCTCTCCCGATAGCAATCGGGATGAAGAGGGAGGAATACCTATTTTCCCATCTGAACTCTCAGCCCATTTTAAGATTATATAAGGCCTTCGCTGCTGCTGAAAAGTAAAAAATCGTTTATTTAAATTAAGACATTTTTCAGTCAATATGCCTGTGATAACTTCTACACCGGCACTTTGTAATTTTTGAATTCCTTTGCCGTCAACTTCTTTATTAAGATCTTTACAGCCAATAACAATTCTTGGGATTTTTTTTTCAATAATAAGGTCTGCACAAGGTGGCGTTTTGCCATAATGAGAACAAGGCTCCAATGATACATATAAGGTACTTGCCTTAATTAAATCTTTGTCTTCATCTTTTACATTATTTATGCAATTTACTTCCGCATGCGCTTCACCAAACTTTTTGTGGTAGCCTTCTCCTATTATTTTATTGTTATATACTAATACAGCTCCTACCATTGGGTTTGGGGTAACCCTGCCAGCACCTGTCCTGGCCAACTCCAGGCATCTGTTCATATATAATTCATCCGTTTCCAGTTCTCAAAAGTAACAAAACCAAAAAATAAATTAAGTTTACTTATAATCTGTAAGAATGAAAATCTCAGACATAATAACACAATTAGAAATATTTGCGCCTGTCCATTTTCAGGAGAGTTATGATAATGCAGGGCTTATTGTGGGAGAGTTATCAGCACAATGTAAAGGCGTGCTCGTTGCACTTGATGCCACTGAAGCGGTTATTGATGAAGCCATTAGTAAAAATTGTAACCTGGTCGTATCGCATCATCCCATAATTTTTAAAGGATTAAAAAGGTTAACTGGCAAAAATTATGTAGAAAGAACAATTCTTAAAGCAATTAAAAATGACGTTGCCATTTATGCCAGCCACACCAATCTTGATAATATAAAAAAAGGTGTAAATAATAAAATTGCAGAAAAGTTAGGATTGCAAAACCTTCAGATATTACAACCTAAAGAACAGCTTTTAAAGAAATTGATAACTTTTTCACCTGCTGATAATGCAGAAGAAGTAAAAAAAGCCCTGTTTGCTGCCGGTGCAGGGCATCTAGGCAATTACAGTGAATGCAGTTTTAATACCGAGGGTATAGGAACCTTTAAACCTGAAGATGGGGCCAATCCCCATGTAGGAGAAATAGGCAAACGGCATGAAGAAAAAGAAATTAAAATTGAAGTAGTTTTTCCTGGTTATATGGAACAAAAAATAATCAGGGCTATGAATGATGCCCATCCATATGAAGAAGTAGCCTATGACATTATTACATTGGATAACTTTCTATCCGATGTGGGTAGTGGTATGATAGGTGATCTCGAAGAAACGCTTGATGAAATTGTGTTTTTGGAAAAACTTAAATCAACTTTTAATCTTACTGTACTAAAACATACTTCTTTATCGGGAAAAATGATAAAGAAAGTTGCAGTTTGCGGTGGCGCCGGTAGTTTCCTTACTCAGGTGGCTATATCAAATAATGCTGATGCATATATAACTTCCGATATTAAATACCATGAGTTTTTTGACGCTGAAGAGTTGCTTTTAATTGATATTGGTCACTATGAAAGCGAACAGTTTACTATTGACCTTTTATATGAACTTTTGAAGGAAAAATACCCTAACTTTGCCGTCCTAAAAACAGGACTAATTACCAATCCGGTTAACTATTATATATAGTTCTTCAAGATGGATTTTAGATACTAAATCAAATAAACCCTCCTGTCGGCAGACAGGTATCAAATTTTAAATACAATATGGCTACAGTAAAAGATTACTCGGTTGAAGAAAAATTATCATCAGTAGTAAAGCTTCAAAAGGTTGATAGTAAACTTGATAACCTGCAGGTATTAAAAGGGGAATTGCCTATTGAGGTTAGTGACCTTGAGGATGAGATTGAGGGTTTGCATGCACGTCAAAACCGTATTGAAGAAGAGATTAATGGAATGCAACAATTTGTAGAGCAAAAAAAGACTACTATAAAAGATTCAGGAGATCTGATAAAGAAGTACGAGAAGCAAAGCGAAAACGTAAAAAATAATCGTGAGTTTGAAGCTATTAATAAAGAAATGGAAATGCAAACCCTTGAAGTAAAGCTTTCCGAGAAACATATTAAAGATGCAACCGAAGAAATAGGAGAAAAAGGCAAACAGCTTGAAGTTGCTAAAAAAGCAGTTTCTACTAAAGAAACTAATTTAAAAGGTAAAAAGGGTGAGTTAGAAAAAATTATTGCTGAAACTGATAAAGAAGAGAAGCATTACAATAAATTAGCTAAGGGTGCAAGAGAGAATGTTGATGAAAGATTGTTATTAAGCTATGACCGCATTCGTAAAAATTATCGGAACGGGCTTGCTGTTGTGCCAGTTGAAAGAGACGCCTGTGGCGGTTGTTTTAATGCTATTCCCCCGCAAAAACAAAGCGAGATAAAACAGCGTAAAAAAATTATTGTTTGTGAAAACTGCGGAAGAATATTAGTGGATGATGAATTAAATAATGCAGTTGAGGTAAA
>JBBJOK010000095.1:0-1824 GCA_037721545.1 Chitinophagaceae bacterium | reverse complement strand
AAAACTGCGGAAGAATATTAGTGGATGATGAATTAAATAATGCAGTTGAGGTAAAATAGTAAATCCCAAAATCCCTAAGGGGCTTATTCTGATATCGTCTTCCGTCTGACGATTTTTTTTTGCTAATTGCCCATTGATTTTAATTAGTAATTTGCCCCATGCTCCAGCAGCTTTCTATACGGAATTACGCCATTATTACAGAGATTGAAATTAATTTTTCTGATAAACTTAATGTTATAACAGGTGAAACCGGTGCCGGTAAAAGTATTCTTATGGGTGCACTCAGTCTTATATTAGGCGAACGGGCAGATACCTCGGTTTTACTGCAAAAGGATAAAAAATGTTTTATTGAGGGGGTTTTTAAAACCTCGCATGCATTGGTAAAGAATTATTTAAAAGAAAATGATCCCGATAGTTATCGGGAGGATGCCGATGATGAAATTGTAATAAGAAGAGAACTTGCTCCCAGTGGAAAATCACGGGCTTTTATAAATGATACCCCTGTTAATTTAAATCAGCTAAAAGAATTATCCTCACTGTTGGTTGATCTCCATCAGCAATTTGATACGCTTGAGTTGGGTGACAATGATTTTCAAAGAGAAGTGATAGATGCGCTGGCCGATCATTCAAAAGATATAAATCAATATCAATCTTTCTTTAAAAAATATTTGGCTGAGAAAAAGCAACTGGAAGAATGGAAGCAACAGCAGGCATTGGCAAATAAAGAACTGGATTATCATAAATTTTTATTTAATGAATTGGAAGAAGCAGCTTTTAAAGAAAATGAACTAGAAGAGGCTGATGCTGATTTAAAAGTGATGAGCAATGCTGAGAGTATAAAAGCAACACTTACAAAAGTATATTTTGAATTACAGGAAAGTGAGCAACCGGTTGTACAGCAGATAAAAGCTTTGAATAATCAATTGCAAACCCTTTCTGATTTCCATAGTGATATTACTTCCCTGATTGAGAGATTACATTCTGCACAAATTGAGTTGCAGGATATAGCGGATGAAGTTGACCGCTTAAATGGTTCAGTTAAATTCAATGCAGAAAAAATAAGTCTACTTAATGAAAGATTGGCTTTGGGTTACAGGCTATTGAAAAAGCACAATGTTCAAACCACGTCTGAATTATTAGCCGTTAAAGCTGAGCTCGAACAAAAATTAAATATAGTCTTAAACCTCCAAGAAAATATTTCTAAAAAAGAAAAGGATGTAAACGAATTATTTAAGCAGGCTCAAAAAATTGCAGAGAAAATTTCTGCCAGCAGGCAAAAGCAAATAAAACCTTTTGAAGATAAAGTGAATAAGCTTTTGGTTCAGGTAGGCATGCCAAATGCCAAAATAAAAGTCGAACTAAAAAACCTTGAGCTAAATCTTTTTGGGCACGATGCCATTGAATTTTTATTCGATGCCAACAAAACCAACCGCTTTGAACCTTTGCGAAAGGTAGCCAGTGGGGGAGAGCTGAGCCGTGTAATGCTTAGCATAAAATCCCTGGTTGCAAAAAGTATCCAGTTGCCCACATTGATCTTTGATGAGATAGACACAGGTATTAGTGGCGAAGCAGCAAGGCAGGTGAGTTTCATTATGAAAGACCTTTCCAATGCTCACCAGTTAATTGCAATAACCCATCAACCACAAATTGCTGCCAAAGCATCTGCGCATTATTTTGTGTATAAAGAAATAAAAGGCGATAAAATTGTTACTTCAATTAAACTGCTTAATGCTGATGAAAGAATAACAGCCATTGCTACGATGCTAAGCGGCGAGCGCCCCACTGCCGCAGCTTTCGAAAATGCCAGGGAGATGATCGGTAATT
>JBBJOK010000094.1:0-9272 GCA_037721545.1 Chitinophagaceae bacterium | reverse complement strand
AGATGGCAGTAAAACTCGGCTACGTTACCCCCGAACAATTTGATGAATGGGTTGATCCTAAAGATATGGTGGGTGAACTTCCTAAATAACAACGTCATTGCGAGGAGGAACGACGAAGCAATCTCATCTTGCATTTCACTTAACACTTATCACATAAAACTTAAAACAATTCTTAGGGGCTGTGAACATTTGTACATCTATCAACTTCGGTTCCCGCTATCCATTACAAATCCGGCACAGAACCTTTGCACACAAACCTTCACCGTGTTTTCCATTCCTATCGGGCAGCCTGTTAACTAAATAGCATTACGAATCAAGCATCTATTTCAGTGATTTAATATCAATTGTTTAAATTCGGCTTTTAAAAATTTGTTTTGGCTTAGATAATTGTTGGTTGATTTATGGAAAATAAGTATGTTACTATCCAAGATGTAAATAGACTTCGCAAGATATTTAAAGAAAAGAATTGGATAAATTTTCCTAATGAAGACTCAGTCTTCAATAATTTCTGCCATCTCTTAAATAACCTTGCAGATGAACAAAAGCAATTAATACATGAATTAACGGAAAAATATCTTTGGATTTCATCAAACGATTATGCTAATAGATTTAATACCATACTAAATAATATTGACGATAATTACCTATTAACTTGTAGGAAAATTTATCTATTCCCGGTTATTAAACCCGAAGATGAACCTAATATAAAAAGCGGCAAGCATTGCATCTACATTTTTAAAGGACTGTTTGCATTGAATCCAAAGTTTAGTGATATAAATATTGAAATAATCGAAGACTTTGAATCTCTTAAAAGCATTGTATTTAAAAATGATGGTTCCGAATTGATCTTTTTGATAGATGATTTTATAGGCTCAGGTGAAACTTTTACAGCTACTTTAGATGAAGCCAAAAAAAATCAAACACTTAGCGAAAAATTTATATTAGTGTTATCTCTAGTAATTCAACTAGATGCCTTAAATGTTATAAAAAATAAATATGGCTTATTCACGCTCTATAGCGAATTGGGTAAAAAAGGAATCACCGACGAATATGAATCGCCAGAAAAAGAGCAAAAAATAAAAGTTATGGAACAAATTGAAAAATATATAAAACCAAACTTCTTTTCATTTGGTTATGAAAGGTGTGAAGCACTTGTAACAATGATTAGAACGCCAGACAATACTTTTCCTTTTTTTTGGATGAAATCAAAAATTAATGGAATTGAATTTTTACCACCATTTCCTAGAAATTAATTAGCAGAATTTATTATGGAAACTAAAGAACTTTATTTATTACTTAATGTTGTAAAGGAGAATAAGAATCTTAACCTTCTAATTAGAGAGGGTATGAGTTATAAGCTTATTGGTGAAATAACTGAATTCGCAGCAAAAGAAAAGCTACTAGAGATTCTTCAAGGACAAATAACACTAACTGAATTAGGAGAATCGAAATTAATTTCATGGGCTAAGTTATTTAAGAGGACAAATAAAAAGGAATGGATAGAACCTGCATTAAAAAGCAAGGTTGCTAAAATTGACAAGAATGATATATTTTTACCAAGTCAGGATGAATTATCATTTTAAGAAATAAATTATAAAAAGATTGCACTGTGGTTCAGTGCCGGGCGGGTCGATTCACCCATCCCGTAGAAGAATAGGCTTTCAAGCTTATTGCGTTGAACAGTAACCAAAAGTCTCCCCCGCAAGGGCTCCTCCGACATTTTGCTTCCTGTTCAACGCTTGTTCAAAGTGGCTCTAAGATAGTATCTTAGAGCCATTAATGATTTTACAATGAACTTTAATTCTTTTGAAGAAAAATTTAGAGATAAAGCTAGCAAAGCAGGATATTCAGAAGAGAACATCCAAAAATGCTTGAATTATGCTAAGCCATTAATCAAAACAAATCTTCCTGTAATTTTTAATACTTCTAATCTTTCTGCATTAGTTGGATATAAAAAAAATTATATTAAAAAGGCTGCTCTATTTACAGATTCTTTTTATAGAAGATTTGTAATAAAAAAGAGAAATGGAAAGCCTAGATATCTAAAAGAACCGTTACCAAGCCTGAAAGAAATACAGTGTTGGATTTTAGAAAATATTTTGTACGAAATTCCTGTTAGCCGATTTGCAAAAGCTTATATTCCAAAAAGAAATCTCCTTGATAATGTAAAATACCATAAGGACAAAAAAATAGTAATGTGCTTGGATATTGAAGATTTTTTTTCATCAATCAAACGAAGTTCAATTGAAGAAATATTTCGTAAAAAAGGTTATTCTTCAAATATTGCGAACTTGCTTAGCAAGCTTTGCTGTTGTAATGATTTTTTGCCTCAAGGTGCTCCAACAAGCCCATATTTATCTAACATTTTTATGACTGAATTCGATTCGATTCTTTCAATGTATTGTCAACGTCAGAATCTTAGATATACTCGTTATGCAGATGATATAACTGTATCAGGAGAAATAAATCAACCAGAGATAATCAAAGAATTTATGAAATCGGAATTAGAAAAGTTAAGATTGACGCTTAACGATAACAAAAGTAAAGTTATGGGGAAAAATGTTCGCCAAATAGTTACAGGTATTGTCGTTAACCAATTCATTCAGGTTCCGAAAAGTATGAGAGATAAAATAAGGCAAGAATTATTTTTTATAAAAAAAGTTGGCTTGCAGCAACATTTAAAAAATACAAATAATCAAAGAAGTAATTATGTCAACCATTTAATTGGTAAAATCAACTATGTTTTATACATAAATTCAAAAGATAAAAAGATGCAAGAGCATTATACTTTTATGCAATCGTTTTTAAATCCAACTGATTCTAAGAAAGATGATTAATTATAAAAATTCTCTTGTGATAATTCCACTGCCCTCGTTGGTCTTCCCTAGCAGAGCCGATGTTTGGTCTTAATGGCTATGGAGCATGTACCAATCTGTTATTTTCATCACTTACAGGTTCGAATCCATAACAACAAATACAAAATGGTTTCCTTATGCATTCCCTATAAGGCAGTATAGGATTTTTCAAAAGCTCTTCAATAGGTATTTTTAGTTCCTGAAGCTTATCACATTCAGCACAGCAATGGCTCACAATAAATGATACATTCAATTTTAAACCTGTACTTTTTGCGTTATCCATATCTCTTTTAAGATTAGCCAAATGCATTTTTTTTGTATAACTAGCCATCTTATAAATTTAAAACAGTTATCTGAATTCTACTTCCCCCATATTCGAACCCATTAAGCATTGATATTTGGACAGAAGAAGTATTTATTCAAAAATAAATTACATTGATAATAATCCACTAAGCCATCCATGGAATCTTGTACAACAGCCTGAAGATTATAAATATTCTTCTGCAAAATTTTATGATACAGGTTTTGATGAGTTTGGATTATTAACTCATTACAAAGAATGAGTAGCTACCTTTCGATTCAGGCTGAGCTTCGGTGTTGGTCACAAAACCAACAACGGCGTCAGGTTAACGGGGGTGCATTATAGCTCTTAAGTTTTTCAATAACTACTGCCATAGGATCTGTCATTTCTTTATCCCAACCCGATTTTGGATTAGCTGGTGTAAGTTCAGAAGCGTTATCACTTTTAGCTGTTGAATCAGAAATATTTGTTTTGCTTTCACTGTTATTTCCTCCACAGGATATAAAAAACATAGAGGATGATTGCCAGAAATACAAAAATTTTTTCAAAGAAGTGTTTAGTTGTATATAAATTGTTTTAATAGTGTACTATTCCCATACGAGAAATATGAGCTTAGATTGGTAAATGCTAAGTTGTATTTTATCTTTAAAAACTGTTTTTTGCCATTCAATTCCTAAAATAGACCACTTAATTTTTCTTATAAATATTGTAAACCAGATATTATAATCTTTATAAAAAAAAAGGAAAGTGAGAAGTATTATAAGCTGTTTATTTTTTTTAAGCATTTTTATTAGCTCCGTTTATTCGCAGGATAAACGGGGAAAATTAATTGGTAATGTTAAAGACACCACACTTAAGGCCATAAACTATGCTACTGTTAGTCTGTTAAAAGCGGGCCGGGCCGAAGCAGTTAAAAGAACATTTACCAATAATAAAGGCACTTTTGAATTAATAGCTGATACAGGGAAATATATTTTAAGCATCTCACACGTAGGTATTCCTGAAAATAATATAAATGTTCAAATTAAAAATGGCGACAATATACTTGACGATATCATTCTTACTACAGTTCCCAATATTCTTCAAAATATTTCTATCACTGTTACTAAACCATTAATTGAACAGGGAGATGACAAACTAACGTATAATGTGGAAAGTGACCCTGCGGCTAAATCTGAATCAGCATCAGACGTATTAAGAAAAACACCAATGGTAACTGTGGATGGAGAAGGCAACGTTCAATTGAACGGGCAAAGCAATTTTAAAATATTATTAAATGGAAGAGAGACATCTATGTTTGCTCAAAATGTTAAGGATGCACTTAAAAATTTTCCTGCCTCTGTAATAAGTAAAATAGAAGTTATCACTTCTCCTTCTGCAAAATATGATGCTGAAGGGGTAGGAGGCATCATAAATATTATTACTAAGAAGAAAGTAATAGGGTATAATGGGTATGTAAGTTCTTACTATAGTACACTTAATAATTACTCAGAAAGCCTTTCATTAAATTTAAAAACAGGAAGATTTGGTATGTCCGGTTATATCGGAACCAGTGGATCAACAAAAAATATACGCAGCCAATCTCTCAATGAAACTACTCCATATGTAAACGCAGCATTCTCAAAAAGAAATTTACAAGGGGAAAGATTTGGCAGAAACATAGGAACTTATGGTAATTTGGAAATCACTTATGATGTTGATAGCTTTAAGACAATAGCACTTTATGGTAATCTTGGTGGTTATAGAAATAGTAGTAATGTAAATCAAATTATTAATACGGAGTATTCTTTTCAATCTCCTGAAATAGCTTATTTCTTTCAAAACAATTCTGCAAAAAATCCTAATGCAGGTATTGGAACAGATTTTATCCGCAGGTTCAGGAATAAACCTGACAAAGAACTTACGTTCCGGTTTAACGGGCAGTTCAGTAAAAATAATCTGTTCAATAATAGTTTACAGGATTACCCACAGCAGGATCGGTATGTTATAAATGAGAGCATATCTAAAAACAAGGAGTACACATACCAGGTAGATTTTACACAGCCATTAAATGGAAAACAAAAATTAGAATTAGGTACAAAAGCAATTTTAAGAAGTGCTTCATCTGATTTTACCAGTTTGATAAAATATAGTAATACTGATAACTATAAACTTAATCCATCAAACTCTAACCGCTTTAATTATCACCAGGAGGTATACAGTATTTATGGCTCTTATAACTTTCCATTTAAAAAGCTATCTTTTCGTACTGGGCTTAGAGGAGAGTTCACAAATGTGAGAGGAGATTTTCAATCCTCAAATACAGTAGTCAACCAACAGTACTTCAACCTTATTCCTAATATTGTTACCAGCAGGAAATTTACCAGTGTGTATACATTAACAGGATCCTACAATATGCGACTGCAACGGCCTTATATAACCAATCTTAATCCATTTATAAATAATAATGACTCCCTTAATATCAGTTATGGCAACCCTGCGTTAGGTCCTCAAATACTTCATGCAGTTGCTATTCAAAACAGGTTTGTAAAAGGTAAATTTTTTGCAGGAATTAATTTAAATGGCAGCTATACAAATAACATGATTGTGCAGTATGTTAGTTTTAATCAATCTACCGGAGTTACCTCAATAACAAGTGCCAACTTTGGAAGAGAGTACCAATCATCTCTTGGATTTAATCTAAACACTCCATTGACTGAAAAATTAAATGCCGGTATAGGCACACAATTGCGCTACAATCATATTGAAAATAAATCAAACCTGCTGCAGAAACAGGAAGGTATAAGCGGAGGAGCATTCATCAACTTCAACTATAAAGCAATTGGTAAGTTTACCATCAGTGGTAGCGGTGGTATTCAAAGAAGTCCGTATGCTTTGGTAAATACACTTTCAACACAGGGGTTTTACCAGGTGAACTTTGGTTATAAGTTTTTTAAAGAAAAATTTTCAGTAACAATGAACGTAAATAATTTACATAAAAAGTATATGCAATTTAATTCAGTTACAGATGATCCTAATTTTAGAATAGTTTCCGCAAACATTAATCCGTACCGGGTAATTTATTTTGGAGCCACCTATAATTTTGGAAAGCTAAAGGAAAATATTTCTAAGAAGAAAGGTGTTACAAATGATGATCTTGTGCAATAGGAAAAATGATAACATGCCGAAATGAAAAGGAAACCATTGAATGTTTGGATGGCTGCAGGTCTGTTTGCTGTTTTATATGCGTTGGTTTTTAAAACCATATTAACTGCATGGATAAATCCTAAGGGAAATGCATTCACATTTTTAGAATATTCAATTCTAATCGGTGAAGTTCTATTTAGCTTGGGCAGTCTTTATATAGCCCTTTTAATTATAAATAAATTTCTTCCTAAATTATTATTGGGGTTCAGGTATGGTATCATCTTGCTATTATCAAGTGTGATCTTTTTAACCATTTTTTTACCCTATTGGGTGCTGTTTGTCCGATCATTTATACACGGTCTCCCTACTGACAGGAGTGCTTATGCCCTTGAAGCCTGGTCCCGTATTCTTACTCTGCATCTTCCCATATCTATCATCAGTATAATTTCACTTTACAATCATCAGGCACATAAAAAAGAATTACAATTACTTGGAGTACAAAAGGCACTTGCTGAAACTCAGCTTAAAAATTTACAACAGCAGGTTGATCCGCATTTTCTTTTTAATAGTTTAAATATTCTTTCTGCTTTAATTAAACTGGATGCTGAGAGGGCAGTTCTTTTTACGCAGAAACTTTCTGAAGTGTACAGATTCTTTTTAAAAACGCAGAAGGAAACAGTTATTTCATTAAAAGAGGAGATAGAGTTAGTAAATGATTATTTTTTCTTAATTACATGCAGGTTTGGTAAAGCTTTTCAATTAAAAGTTAATCAGCATATAAATATAATACATGAGAATTTTTATATAATCCCCGGCACGTTGCAATTACTGGTAGAAAATGTAATTAAACATAATATAGCAGATGAAAAAAGTCCGACAATTGTAGAAATTAAAATGGAAGAGAATAAACTAATTATAAGCAATCCCATATCATTGAAAGACAATGTTTCATCCGGTTATGGTCTAAATAATTTGATTAGCCGTTACCAGTTACTCAATGGCGGCAAAGTGGATACTTTCATCAAGAGTGGCTATTTCTATGTGCAGGTACCATTAATAAAAAAAATGCAGTAAAAATGAAAGTCCTAATTGTAGAAGATGAAAAAGTAGCCGCTCAACAGCTTAAAGATTTTATTCAGGAGTATAATAACTCAATAGAGATATTACCTTTAATTGATAGTTGCGCTGAATTAGAAAAATGGTTACAACAAAAAAATGAAACAGATTTAATACTGTGTGACATAGAACTTACTGACGGTAATGCATTAAATGTTTTAAAAGAAGCTGAGATAAATGCTGCTGTTATTTTTACAACTGCTTATGATAATTTTTGGAGCCAGGCGCTTAAGTTAAATGGGATAGATTACCTGCTTAAGCCGATTACAAAGGAGAAGGTTTTTGCAGCACTTGATAAGGCTGAAGCTATAAAGAAAATTTTCTCGAAAGATAAAAACATTTTATCACAGCTTCAATCGCTCATGAATAAAGCACCGAATGCTTTTTATAAGAAAAGGTTTCCTGTTAGAGTTAATAATGAAGTTTTTGTTTTGGAAACTGACAGTATAATTTTATTTAGAATTATTGAAGGTGTAATCTTTGCATTGTTAGAAAATGGAAAAAAATTACCATTAGTAGAGGAAACATTAAATGAGCTTGAAACTAAATTAAATCCTGAATTTTTCTTTCGTATAAACCGTTCAGAAATTATAAATGCTCGGTATATTGAATCCATTAAAATACAGGAAGGAAATGATTATATAATTCAGTTGAAAGAATTTGGTGAGAAACTTTCAGTTAGCAGCAGCAGGATAAATAAATTAAAAAATTGGTTGAATGATCCTCTATCTATTTCCATGAATAAGGATTTTTAAAAACTGTTGCATCATTTTTTTAGTATATAAACCACATTGCTTTGGTGTAAACATTGAAGCAAATAAAATTATCCCCTATTTTGGCGCAAGGTTGCGTTCCTTTCGGTTTGCAAAAACCCTTTACCGTACATTTGTTTGCAGCAGATAAAACGGCAAAGCATGGATTCAAAAGCAACAGCATTAACAGCATTATTCAACAGGATCCCGAGGAGGCACTCCATAGAAAACGTAAAGGATATCAACAGCATTGTAACCGAATACGAGTCCATTTTACTAAACATAGAAGCGATAAATCCCTTTTACGAAAAAAATATCCTGGTATTTTTTGAGGACCTTGATATTATAAGAGCTACCATAAAAAAGTCGACGGACAACAAAGCTTCTAAAAAAAGTAAAGACAGTTTATTTGATGAAGCTTCAGGAATTTTAAAAGATAGTATACAATCGCTGCTTACCATTTATGATGACGGAAACAGAACAAACTGATAACTTTTTCGCTCTCATGAATATTTAAAACTTCGCGGCATAGTTCAAGATAATATTAATCCGTTTTTACGTGTTAGATAATCTTTGCACTACTGTATTAATAGTGTTTGGGCATTTCAACAAAACAGTAAAGCCGCTCTTGCAACTAAGTATAAGAGCGGCTTATAAATTATGATTCTTTAACTGCAAGCAACTCAACTTTTTCAATTACAGGAGGTGTTGCTAAAAGCTCATCTGCATGCTGCATTAAAGCTGCGGCAATCTTGCCCTTTAAATGAGCCTCACGTCCTTCTTCATCATTAAAAGTATCAAAAATGCCAAAGGTTGATGGGCCAATTTTTAGTGCATACCACGATATGGTATCTTTTTCTTCTTCGGCCAAAGGGAGAGCTGATTTTAAAAATTGCTCTACGGCTTCTTCCTTGCCGGGTTTGGCTTCTACACGGGCTAATAATGCATACTTTACCATAATATTTATTTTAATTGTTTTAAAAATGATAGATACGAAAATATAACGGTTATTGTTTTATTGCTAAATTAATCATACAAAAGTCGTTTCCTCAATTATAGCCATGATGCCAAGAATGAGGTTAGAGGCTTAAGCGCAGGTTCCTTGTGCCCTCGTTGGTCTTC
>JBBJOK010000093.1:5237-9366 GCA_037721545.1 Chitinophagaceae bacterium | reverse complement strand
TAATTATTTTATCTTTTTTTGCGACTGTTCTGTTTGCGTTTTCCAAAAAGATTTCCTTCTTTAAAAGAATTTCCTTCGGGGGTACCAAGTCTTGTCATAGCATTTCTAAAACCAATAGTGCTGCTTGCCTGGTCTTCTTCAAGATATCTGCGTGAACCCGGGGCTAACCAATAAGGCATATCGTTCCAGCTTCCGCCTTTTACCACTCTCGATTTATCACTTATTAAAGTAGAAATACCGTAGCCATAAGAAACACCGGATGCAGAGTCACCATCCAGGTAGTTGATTACATTACCTTTTTGATAATTACGACGATTAACACTTTCAGAATCTGTTACAGCAACTTTTTTCAAACGTCCCAATGTATCTCTTTCGTATTCGCCATCTGCGTTTTTGTAAAATTTCTTAAATTCGTTACCACGAAAAGGATTAAAATCATCTTCATCAGTAGAAGTAAGAGGCCTGTAAACATCGCCAACCCACTCACTAACATTACCACTCATATTATAAGCACCATATCCGTTAGGATAAAAAGATTTTGTAGGACCAGGTATAGCTGCCCTGTCATTTAAACCTCCGGCAACACCCATGTTATCTCCGTTACCTCTTTTAAAGTTTGCTAAAAATTGTCCTTGCCAGCTACCTCTGCGATTATCACGAAGGCCATTAACATTGTGGCTCCATGAATATACTTGCTGGTTAGCAATTAATTCTTCACCACGCTTTTTCTCACTTTTTCTTGGATTAGGATTTTGATTTATTATACCATAAGCTGCATATTCCCATTCTGCTTCTGTAGGTAAACGATAGCCAGGTAATAATATACCATCTTCAAATGTTACCACTTTTCTTGTACGGCCGCTAACATCTTTTAAAGCAGATTTTTTAGCTTTAGGTGCAGTCTTATTATTAATGAGCTCAGGGTTCATTAAATAAGTATCAGTATTAAATGTTTGTTCGCCACCTCCCTGCTTCATAGCAGATAATGGTGATCCTTTTTTCAAATAATTTTCATTGATCAATATGCCTTCATTAACCCGGTCTGTTCTCCAAATACTAAAGTCGTGCGCCTGCTGCCATGTTACACCAACCACGGGATAATAATTATAAGCGGGATAACGGAAATAATATTCAACGTAAGGTTCGTTATAGGCTAGTTCACTTCTCCAAACCAAGGTGTCAGGTAAAGCCCTGCTCATTACCATAGTGTCATTATCAAATGTATTGCCCAGCCAATATAGATATTCCCTGTAGTGAACATTAGCTACCTCTGTTTCATCAATATAAAATGAATTGACTGTAACACGGCGGGGAATGTTGTTCCAATCTCCCATTACATCTTCTTCTCTTGCACCCATGGTAAAAGTACCACCCTGCACAAAAATTAATCCCGGTCCGGCTTTCTGTCCTTTGCCTTTAACAACATGAAAACTTCCATAATTTTTATCATCATAATTCCACCCGGTAGCTGTAGACTTGTCTTTTTTCTTGCTGAAAATGCTTCCATTTTTACAGGAAATAAATAAAAAGGAAACCAAAAAAAGAGCGATAATGTTTTTGGAGGATATTAACTTTTGCATTTGCATTCGTTTAGTAGTTTAATTAACGAAGGGTTTTTCTGAATATTGTGCAGCGTACTGCAATTACAATTGCGAATATAATTACTTTAGGGATAAAGAATCAAAGCTTCACCACAATTTTATAGTGGTAATCACACTTTTGCAAAGTATTCACACTTTACTATTTATTCCAAAGAGAAACAATTTATTGCTTTCACTAACGTTGTAAATAATAAGCAGATATGTTTTAAAACAGATTATTAATAAAAGCAGCATAATTTGTTTATTATTGTCTTATAGTTATAAATATTAACGAACAGTTAACGAATTCATGTATTTTTACGACACCCAAAAACATACACTATAAATCTAGCTTTACTTCATTCAATTCTACCGTCATGAAACAAGCAAGATTAAAATCAATTAGCCTAATTGTAATTTTTGTAATTGCGTTTAATGCTAAAAGCCAAAGCCAATCACAAAATAAACCCATTAACATAGTAACTTCAGCTGTACCTTTTTTAAGGATAACACCAGATGCCAGATCCGGCGGCATGGGAGATGTTGGAATAGCTACGGCTCCTGATGCTAATTCTTCATTTTGGAACCAGGCTAAACTTCCTTTTGCTGTAAGTAAATCAGCTATCAGCGTTTCTTATACACCATGGCTTAAAGGTTTAGGCCTTGATGATGTGTATTTAGCTTCTTTTGCAGGTTATTATCAGTTAGATGAAACACAAACCATTTCTTCATCACTCAGGTATTTTAGTTTGGGCAACATTCAATTTACTGACCAAAGCGGTATGGATATAGGTTCTAACAGGCCAAGAGAATTTGGAATTGACCTTGGTTACTCAAGAAAACTATCCGATAAATTAGGATTGGGAATAGCTTTAAGGTATATAAATTCAAGCCTTGCAAATGGAACTTTTAATGGTCAATCTTACAAAGCCGGATCTGCTGTAGCTGCTGATTTAAGTTTATTTCATGATGGAACAGGCGGAGAAGAAAATGCATCAGGATTAAACTGGGGTGTTGCATTGCACAACCTGGGCTCAAAAATTTCTTACACAAATGACGTAAATCAAAAAGATTATATACCAGCCAATTTAGGAATTGGTGTAGCTTATATAAAAAGTATTGATGAAAATAGTAAAGTAACTTTTGGTTTAGATATAAATAAATTATTGGTTCCCACTCCTCCACAACTCACAGGCAATAATGCTTCTGATTCCACTGCCATTGCTAATTATAGAAATAAAGGTGTGTTAGGCAGTTGGTTCAGTTCCTTTGCGGATGCACCAGGTGGTGGTAGCGAAGAGTTACGTGAAATACAGGTTTCGTTAGGCGCAGAATATATGTATAACAACCAGTTTGCTATTAGAGGAGGATACTTTTATGAGGCTCCAAGCAAAGGAAATCGTAAATACTTTACAGTAGGAGCAGGATTAAATTACAATATGTTTGGTTTAAATTTCGCATACCTTATTCCTACCGGAGGAGGGGTGAATAGAAACCCATTGGCAAACACCATACGCTTTAGTTTGATGTTTAATCTTGATAGGGAGGCAGCCGCACCAGGATCCAACAACTAATAAATTAATTTTTTTTAACGTTTCAGTAATGAAGCGTTTTTTTTATGCTCCGATAGCCATCGGGATTATTTAATTTATTTTATTGGATATTTACCAAAATAATAATCCATGTCTTATAGAATTGGCTTTGGGGTTGATTTTCATCAATTAGTAATTGACCGGGACTTATGGATTGGCGGTATACAGATTCCACATGAAAAAGGGGCTTTGGGCCATAGTGATGCCGATGTTTTATTACATGCTATCTGTGATGCGATGCTCGGTGCTGCATGTTTGGGAGATATCGGAGTACACTTTCCCGATACTTCAGCGGAGTTTAAAAATATAGACAGCAAGATTCTTTTAAAAAAAAGTTTTGAACTTATTTCAGCAGCTGGTTACAAAATAGTAAATATTGATTCTACCTTATGCCTCGAACTACCAAAAGTAAAACCTTATATACAACAGATGCAGGAAGCAATTGCCGCAATATTGTTGGTGAATGTTTCTGATATATCTATTAAAGCAACTACAACCGAAAGAATGGGTTTTATCGGTAGAGAAGAAGGATTGGCAGCTTACGCCACAATTTTGTTGGAAAAGATTTAAGTGCAACGTTGGAATAATCTTCCAACTTTAGTTTGTTAAAAATTATTTTATTTACTTCATATGTTGTTGCACCCCTACCTTTGTTCATATGCAGGAGGTTGTAATAAAAATCATAAATCAATCTGATAATGATATTCCTTCTTATGCCACAGCCGGTTCTGCAGGCATGGATATAAGGGCAAATTTAATAGCTCCCGTTACCTTGCAGCCATTACAAAGAGAGATGGTGCCTACCGGTATATTTATTGAGCTCCCCGAAGGTTACGAAGCACAGGTTAGGCCAAGAAGCGGATTAGCAAATAAGCAAGGTATTACTTGTTTAAATTCACCGGGTACAGTGGATAGTGATTACCGGGGCGAAATAAAAGTTATTCTAATAAATTTATC
>JBBJOK010000093.1:3027-5137 GCA_037721545.1 Chitinophagaceae bacterium | reverse complement strand
TCTACAAAAAAATTACAAACTGCAGTAAATAAAAAAGATACAGTTGTTTCAGTAAAAAATACTTCTACTGATCCACTTGTTACAGGAAAAAACCTGCTTGGTACGCTTAACAGTAACCGTATAAATTTTAATACTTTCTCTGCAAAAATTAAAGTTGAATACGAAGATTCAAAAGGCAAACAGCCGGATGTAAATGCAATCGTAAGAATGCAAAAAGATAGTGTTATATGGATATCTATCAATGCAACCTTTCTCAGTATTGAAGCATTCAGAATTTTGATCACCAAAAACAAGGTGATTATTTTAAATAAATTAAAAAAGCAGGTTGAAGAACATCCTTTTAGTTTCATTGAAAAAATTGCAAAAATTCCTCTTGACTTTAAAACGCTTCAAGATCTTATAGTAGGCAATCCTATTTATTTAGGAGATAACGTAGTGGGTTATAAGGTAACAGAAAACCGGATATTGCTTTCAACGATTGGCAAATATTTTAAAAATTTAATAACCCTCTCGGCTAATAATAATTTAATTGAAAGAAGCAAACTTGATGATATTGATGTTTCACTCAACAGAACCGGTGATCTTACCTACGCTAACTATGAAAATAAATCGGGTGTTAATTTTGCAACTAAAAGGGAGATAACTGTTGCAGAAAAAACAAAAGTTGATATAAAGCTGGATTTTAAACAATATGATTTTAACACAGCATTATCATACCCTTTCTCAATTCCTGCTAACTTTAATAAAAAATAAGTGTTGTAATCCAAAACTATAAATAGGAGCAATTTAAATTTGCTTTTACTATAAATCCACATCCATGCAAAAATTACTCTTAACTGTGGCTGCAGCTATTATCTTTCTGCATGCCGGTGCCCAAACCAATAAGGATGAATTACAAAAACAAAGGCAACAGCTTAGAAAAGAAATTGCTGAAACAGAAAAGATATTAAACGAAACTAAAAAAACCACGAAGGAAAATCTCGGGCAACTATCATTAATAAATAAAAGGCTTGATCTGCAGGGTAACGTAATTCAAAATATTTCAGGCCAATTGAAATTTATTGAAAATGATATTTATAAATCCCAGAGAGAAGTAAATAAAATGGCCAAGGTGTTGGATACATTAAAGAGGGAGTATGCCATTAGCATGGAATATGCTTATAAAAACCGTAATAGCTTTGATTTTTTAAATTTTATTTTTTCTTCCGCCAATTTTAATGATGCTATCAAACGGGTTACCTATTTAAAATCTTATCGTGCTTATCGGGAGCAACAGGGCCAAAATATTGTTCGTACCCAGGAGGATTTACAACAACGTATAAATGAACTTTCCGGCAACAAGCAAAAAAAGAATAGTGCCCTGCAAGAAAAAAATAAAGAGTTAACGGTTCTTGAAAAGCAACAAAACGAAAAGGAAAGAGTAGTAGTTAAATTAAAAGGCCGACAAAAAGAACTGTCTGGCCAAATAACCAACAAGCGCAGGCAAGATGCGAAACTTAGGGGGATGATTGCCACAATGATCAAAAGAGAAATTGATATTGCAAGAAAAAAGGCAGAGGCTGAAAGAGTAGAACGAGATCGATTAGCACGAATTAATACTCCTAAAACTACCACAGGTAATACTGATGTTGCTGTTAAACCTGCGGTAAGAAAAGCACCGAAAAAAAATGAAAGTGTTTTAGTAAGTTCAGAAGCAGATCGGGTTTTGGATGCAAACTTTGAAAGAAACAGGGGCTCATTACCGTGGCCTGCTGATGGCTATATATTAAGTCATTCCGGCAGAAATGTTTTACCCGGTGGTGTGGAATATGATAATCCCGGGGTAAGTATTGGTACTTCAGTTGGCGGTGCAGTAAAGGCAATTTTTGATGGAGATGTTACGCTGGTAAATTCTATGGATGATAAGCAAGTGGTTTTTATTAAGCATGGTAAATATTTTACCGTGTACAGTAATTTAGCATCTGCCAATGTTCAGAGAGGGCAAAGTATAAAAACAGGACAAGCAGTTGGCAGGGCCGGTGCTAATGATGATGGACAGGGACAGGTTGATCTGATAATTATGAAGGAAAGTAACAATGTAAATCCCGAGCAATGGCTCAGGAAAAAATAA
>JBBJOK010000093.1:0-2927 GCA_037721545.1 Chitinophagaceae bacterium | reverse complement strand
AATAAACGTTTTGTACAAGGCCTCGTACTCAGGCACAATATTATTTATATCAAATTTATTTGCATGCTCTAAAGCGGTATCCTTAAATTTTTTTAGCACTTTTTCGTCAGTTAAAATGTGAAGTGCATTCTTGCACATATCATCTATATCTCCAACATTACTTAAAAACCCGCTAACGCCATTTACATTTATTTCCGGCAATCCTCCTGCGTTTGTAGATATTACAGGAACAGCGGCAGCCATAGCTTCCAGTGCGGCCAGGCCAAAACTCTCATATTCACTCGGTAATAAAAAAACGTCCGATACAGCAAGTATGTCTTCCATTTGTTCCTGCTTCCCCAAAAATCTGATATCATTGCACACTTCACTTTCCCGGCATAGCCTTTCAATATAAGGTCGTTCAGGCCCATCTCCAACAAATAAAAGTTTTGAAGGAATTTCAGCATTAACTTTTACGAAAACTTTTACAACATCTTCAACACGTTTCACTTTTCTAAAGTTGGAAGCATGCAATAAAATTTTTTCACCAGCCGGGGCAATTACTTTTTTGAAAGCATCAATAGGCTTACGGTTAAAACGCTTTACATCAACAAAATTGTAAATCACCTGTATCTCTTTCTCCATCTTAAAGTTGCGAAAGGTTTCATCCCGAAGGTTTTTTGATACCGCAGTAATTGCATCACTTTCATTCATGGAAAATGTTACAACAGGTGAATACGTTTTGTCTTTTCCTACTAATGTTATATCAGTGCCGTGCAAAGTAGTAACTACGGGTATTTTAATTCTCTGTTTGGCAAGAATTTGTTTTGCCATAAATGCAGCAGAAGCATGCGGTATTGCATAATGTACATGAAGCAGTTGCACATTATTATTTAATATAACATCCACCATTGTACTTGCCAATGCTGTTTCGTAAGGGGGATAATCAAACAAAGGATAGGTGGGCACTCTTACTTCATGATAAAATATATTGGCATGAAAGCCACTTAATCTTACAGGCTGCTGGTATGTGATAAAATGAATATTATGGCCTTTATCTGCCAATGCCTTTCCCAATTCAGTAGCCAACACACCGCTTCCACCAAAAGTAGGATAACACACAATTCCTATATTCATATTTTATAGATGCTGATAATTAGTGCAAAATACTAATTCCTGATCTTTATTATTCTCTGCATATCAATTACGTGTTATATTATATTTAAGTTTGTAAAAATATTAATATGAGAAAATTTTTGGGCTGGACGATTTCTATAATTGTTTTAGGGTTGATTATTTATTTTTTATTTGCTACGGTTTACACCTATAGTGATGGTAATCGTGCAGGGCGTTTGATAAAGTTTTCACACAAAGGATATGTTTTTAAAACTTATGAAGGGGAATTAAACCTGGGTGGTATAAACTCAACCAATGGTGGCATTCTTATAAATAACATGTGGCAGTTTTCTGTTGCCGAAAAAACCGTTGGTGATTCATTATCTAAATTAGAAGGTAAGGATGTAACGCTTCACTATAAAGAAAAGATTTATGCTTTCCCATGGCGGGGAGATTCAAAGTATATTGTTGATAGAGTTGTAGAAGTACGCTAACCCAAATATTATGAAGAAGTATATTTTAATCCTGGTGATTTTTTATTCGCAGTTTGTGTTTTCTCAAAACGCTGATTCTGTTGTAATAAAGAAAATTGTGGATGAAACAATGACCCATAGCACCGCTTATGAAAACCTGCGCAAACTTTGTAAACAGGCTGGGCCAAGGCTTTCCGGCTCACCGGCATTTGCAAAAGCAGTAAGTTTAGTTTCTGCTATGATGAAAGTGATTAACCCTGATACGGTTTACCTGCAACAATGCATGGTGCCGCATTGGGTAAGAGGAGAGAAAGAAAGGGGACAGGTCATTTTATCCGGAGGTAAAAAGTATGATCTAAATCTTTGTGCTTTGGGTAATTCAGTAGGTACGGGTGCAAAAGGAATTACGGCTGACATTGTAGAAATTAATAGCATGCAGCAATTGATTCAATTAGGTTCAAATGGTATAAAAGGGAAAATTGTTTTTTTTAATTTCCCGATGAACCCCACGTATATTAAAACTTTTAGGGCTTATGGGGAGAGTGGTGTATCCCGAACACGAGGCCCATCTCTTGCTGGTAAATATGGAGCAGTAGGTGCTATGGTACGTTCCCTTGCCAGCAACCTCAATGATTATCCTCATACAGGAACTACAGTGTATAATGATTCATTCCCAAAAATACCTGCAGTAGCTATCAGCACCAATGATGCTGAATATTTAAGCAGCCAACTAAAAAGGCAAAAGGTAAAAGGATTTTTTAGAACTACCAGCAAAATGCTACCCGATGCTATTGGATATAATGTTGTGGCGGAAATAAGAGGATCTCAAATTGCTGAAGAAATAATTACTGTGGGTGGCCATTTGGATAGTTGGGATCTTGCAGAAGGAGCAAATGATGATGGCTCAGGTGTAGTACAAAGTATTGAAGTTTTGCGGACGCTAATTGCACTGGGAATAAAACCAAAAAGAACTATCCGGGCAGTAGCTTTTGCTAACGAGGAAAACGGTTTACGTGGTGCTCAAAAATATCTGGAAGAAGCAAAATCAAAAACTGAAAAACACCTTTTTGCAATGGAAAGTGACGCCGGGGGCTTTACACCAAGGGGATTTGGTTTGGATATGCCGGCAACACAAATGCAAAAAATTTTTCAGTGGAAAAATCTTTTTTATCCTTACGGAGTTTACGATTTTAGTGCAGGAGGTGGTGGCTCTGATATAGCACCTTTAAAAGCAATTGGTACAGCGTTAGTGGGGTTAAGCCCTGACAGTCAGCGCTACTTTGATATTCACCATGCAGCTACAGATGTTTTTGAAAATGTTAGTGAAAGGGAATTAAATTTGGGCGCAGCAAACATGGC
>JBBJOK010000092.1:0-9458 GCA_037721545.1 Chitinophagaceae bacterium | reverse complement strand
TAAGGGTAAGCACTAATTCTGTAAGGGAAAATATTTATACTCCATATTACAGGCCCAACAACTATCATTTTAATAATATTATAGAAAGCCTGAAAGTAGCAAATAGCTTTGGCGGGTGGACAAGCATAAATTATTTCGTTTTCCCTGGGATGACCGACAATGTTGATGAATATGAAGCATTACGAAAAGTGATAAACGAAACGGGCTTAAAAATGATACAATGGAGAAACTTTAATATTGATCCTGATTGGTATTTAGAAAAAATTGGGGTGGCTGATACCGGCGAATGCATTGGTATTAAACAAATGATGGAATTGATTAGAGAAGAATTTCCTGATCTTAGATTTGGTTACTTTAATCCTTCCATGGAAAGAATCAAGGGAGATTTTGAAATGGACTATGCTCATTAATTTGTAGGATTTATTTTTCATTCCAAATGGAAAAGCTAAAGATTATACTGGGTTAGAAAAATGTTTTTCCCTTTATCCTGATAGAAATTTTTTTAGTAGCAGTATCTAAACTACCGGTTACCAATAATGGTGCAAGAGAATTATATATATTTTCATCACAGTATTTTGCAGAGCCATCCGTTGTATTAAAATTACCAGTGAATGCACCCCCGCCCTGTTGTATTAATTTTTTAAAATTAATTGAAGTGGTGCCAAATAAAGAGGCGGTGGTAGAATTTGATTGAAAAACAGATAAATTTGAAGTTCCATATTTAAACGCTGCTGTATCAGTTTCTTCATTTATTGAAATATTCATTACTCCTATAGGAACAAAGGTGCCAGTTCCGAAGAAAAAAGTCACATCACGGTAAGAGCATACAAAACCAAAACCATCGCAAACTTCAACATTATCACTAAACCTGTAGGTAGTATTTGATGTTATATCAAGATCATATTCTTTTGGAGAAGATCCTATTACAGTAATTGTAACTGTATCTTTTGAAGTTAAATTGCCATTATCTACTATTTTTAATTCAATATTATATACCCCCGCCCGAAAGATCCTTCCTCCGGCGTATAAATTGCCTGGGTTCACGAGAATAATATCCCGTGGCCCTGAAATAATGTTCCAGGAAGCTCCGGTAATCTTATTTTCAGGATCACTGGATTTCGTTCCGTCCAGGGGAAAAGAAATAATTGTACCGCACGATGAGAGCGTAAATGTTACATCGGCGCCGGCTCTTGCAACCGGTGGCTGGTTTACCGCTACCGGTGGTGGAATAACCGGTGTTGGTGGCTGTACCGGTGTAGGTTGATCTTTACTACACGATAAAAATAATAAAATTGTTGTAAAAACGCAGGGTACAAACATTAGTACTTTTTTCATGTTTTTTTATTTTAGTTATTTAATGCTCAAAACTAATTGTCCAAAAAGCAGGTTGTTACAAATCGACTAACAAAATTTAGATCTAAGGATAGAGAATATTAATTTTTAACGGTTGAATATCCATACAGCCCCCTTATTTGCATTATCACCGGGACCTCCAACAGCCACGGTTTTTCCATCAGAATTAATAGATACTGAACTACCCTGCATAGAATAACCAATGTTATTTGACCCTACCAATTTACTTCCCTGCTGTGCCCACATACCATTATTTCGTTTGAAAATCCATGAGGCGCCAATCCCGAAAGAACTTCCTTGACTGTTTGTAAAACCGTTATCGAAATCACCGCCAATTACCACAGTATTTCCATCACCACTGATAGATACGGCTCTCCCCTGCCTAGAAAAACCAACGTTACCTGATCCTACTAATTTACTTCCTTGCTGTGCCCACATACCATTATTTCGTGTAAAAATCCATGCGGCACCAGGGTTATAAGGTCCTCCAATAATTACAGTATTTCCATCACTACTGATTGAAACAGAATTACCTTGTAAAGTTTGTCCAGCTGCCCCTGTTCCAATCAATTTACTTCCTTGCTGTGCCCACATACCATTATTTCGTGTGAAAATCCATGTGGCACCAATAAAGTCATTATCAGCATCTCCGCCTATTACGACAGTATTTCCCTCACCACTAATTGAAACAGATGAACCTTGCATGGCTTTTCCAATTGCCCCGGATCCAACTAATTTAGTTCCTTGTTGTGTCCATACATCATTACTTCGAGTAAAAATCCAAGCAGCCCCTACAGCGTCATCAATGAAAAAGCCATTCCCGCTCCCGACATCCGTGTTATCACCAGCACCGCCAATAACCACAGTATTTCCATCACTACTAATAGAAACAGATGAACCTTGACTAGCTTTTCCAATTGCCCCTGCTCCAACTAATTTACTGCCTTGCTGTGCCCAAATACCATTATTTTGTGTGAAAATCCAAGCAGCCCCTATAAACGAGTTGTCACCTGATCCTCCTACAATTACAGTTTTACCATCAGCACTAATTGCTACACTGTTTTGAAATGATTTACCTACAGCACCTGATACAACTAATTTAGCCACTTGATTCCATGCATTATTTGTACGGTTATAAATCCAAATTGCTCCCGTCTCACCATTATCAGCAGGTCCTGAAAAAACTAAGGTATTACCATCAGCACTAATAGAAACAGATTTTCCTTGGAGTGCATTACCTATAGCACCTAATCCCACTAATTTATTCCCCTGTTGATTCCCTACACTTGATATACTTGAAAATTTAAAATTTACTTCATTACCATAAGCTGTACCTAAGCTTGTAGTGGCATATGCTCTTACAAAATAAGTTGTATCCGGGCTAAAACCACTTAAAGTACTTATAAAACTTCCAGTACCGCTACCGTCTATAGTTTTTGTATTTAATGCAATTGTAGGATTTGGACTCGTACTCCACACAACACCCCTTGATTGAATCGGCAATCCCCCGGCACTGCTAATATTGCCGCCAGTTATAGCATTAGTTGCTGTTATGGAGCTAACTATTGTGGTAGTTAAAATTGGTAATGTATTAGTAGGTGTACTTGTGTCTACTTTTTTACATGACTCAAGATAGAGGGCTAAAGGTGACAGGAGTATTAATAATAGTAATATTTTTCTGCCAGTTGTAACTATTTTCATGATTTTTTATTTTAAATAATTAATGCTCAAAATTAATTGCCCCAAAAAGCAGTTTGTAACAAATGCGACGGATGGAATTATTCTAAGGGTGGAATGAGGCTTATCTGCGATTAAAAACTTTGTCATTAAAGCGCTGATCGTCTCATTCCAGGCTTTGTATCACGCAATTCTTTTTAATCATGTAATTTTAGATATAATTTTTAACGGTTGAATATCCATACAGCCCCCTTATATCCATTATCAATAGCGCCTCCAACAGCTACGGTTGTTCCATCAGAATTAATAGATACTGATACGCCTTGATATGCTTTTCCATCTGCTCCTAATCCAACCAATTTACTGCCTTGCTGTGCCCAAATACCATTATTTCGTGTGAAAATCCATGCGGCACCACCGTTATTATCAGTAAGGCCTCCAATGACAAGAGAATTTCCATCACCACTGATAGATACTGAAGCACCTTGCTGTGCGTTTCCATTTGCTCCTGATCCAACCAATTTACTGCCTTGCTGTGCCCAAATACCATTATTTCGTGTGAAGATCCATGCGGCACCAATATTGTTATTATCAGCAAATCCTCCAATTACGACAGTATTTCCATCACCACTGATAGAAACAGAATGACCTTGATTTGCGAATCCACCTCCTGTTCCAACCAATTTATCTCCTTGTTGTGACCAAATACCATTATTTCGTGTGAAAATCCATGCAGCCCCAGCATACCTACCCGTTATATCCATGTTATCAAAATTACCGCCAATTACCACAGTATTTCCATCACCACTGATAGAAACAGAAGAACCTTGAGCAGCTTTTCCAACTGCCCCTGTGCCAACTAATTTACTGCCTTGCTGTGCCCAAATACCATTATTTCGTGTGAAAATCCATGCGGCACCAACGGCCTCAGTATCGGAAAAGCCATTCCCTTCAATCCCGTTATCAATAGCACCGCCAATTACCACAGTATTTCCATCCCCACTGATAGAAACAGAAGACCCTTGATGTGCTTTTCCAACTGCTCCTGTGCCAACTAATTTACTTCCTTGCTGTGCCCAAATACCATTATTTAGTGTGAAAATCCAGGCGGCACCTGTATTATAGTTGTCTCTTGCTCCGCCAACAATTACAGTTTTACCATCAGCACTAATTGCTACACTGCTTTGAAATGAGTTACCTACAGCATCTGATCCAACTAATTTAGCCACTTGATTCCATACATTATTTGTACGGTTAAAAATCCAAATTGCTCCCGACCCACCATTATCAGCATGTCCTGAAAAAACTAGAGTATTACCATCAGCGCTAATTGCTACAGACCCTCCTTGTAATGCATTACCTATAGCACCTGATCCAACTAATTTATTCCCCACTTGATTCCATATATTTGGTATACTTGATAGACTTGAAAATTTAAAACTTACTTCATTTCCATAAGCTGTACCCAGGCTTGTAGTGGCATATGCTCTTGCAAAATAAGTTGTATCCGGGCTAAGCCCACTTAAATTACTTATGAAACTTCCGGTACCTGTACCATCTATTGTTTTAGCACTCAATGCAATTGTAGGATTTGAACTGGTACTCCAAACTACACCCCTTGATAAAATCGGCAATCCTCCATCACTGCTAATATTACCTCCGGTTATAGCACTGGTTGCTGTTATGGAGCTAACTGTTGTGGTGGTTAAAATTGGTAATGTATTAGTTGAATTATTAACAACAGGTGGCGTTACTGTGTCTGCTTTTTTACATGACTCAAGATAGAGGGCTAAAGGTGACAGGAGTATTATTAAAAGTAATATTTTCCGGCCCGTTTTAACTGATTTCATAATTTTTGTTTAAATAATTAATGCTCAAAATTAACGACCTATAAAAGAAGGTTGTAACAAATGCGACGGACGGGGTTATCCTATGGATGGAATGAGGATTTTCTGCGATAAAAAAATTTTGTCATTAAAGCGCTGATCGTCTTATTCGATGATTCGTATTTCGCATTTTTTTTAATTAAGGTAATTTTAATCAACATTTGTGTATGAACAATTGATAAATACGGAAAACGAAACCCAATGCTTTCTGAAGCTTAAATTTTTTTAATTAGGCTTTTTAATGATATAAAGTATATGATACATAGGGTTTCACCGTAAACATGTTTTATTTGAAATAAATTATATTAATCCTACTATCTTTTTACAAAGTCACTTAATGAAACATAATGTTTTTTGGGTTGGCTATCCAGATAAATATTGTATTTAGTAGGATACCATTTGCCGGTTTTAGCAAACTTCTCAGGTTGGGCATAAGGTTTTGTGATAGTATTTCCTGCCTGCAAAACAGCTAAGGTTACCATAGGCTCTATAAAATTTACCTGACCATTATACGACCCATAGATCATATTATGGCTAAACGTGACTCTATCAGCAGGATCTACCCAATGTTTGCCCATGAACGGGATTCCCATCGGATCTGCTTCATATGAAACCGGCATAAACCCTGTCGGAGGAAGTAGATCAATCTTTGCTGCAGTAGCAGGGGAATAAGGTGGAATGGCTAAGCGATCCGCCAGAGTAATAGTATAAAGATGAAAATCAAAATGCGGTACATTAAAAAGTCCGACAGGTAGATGACCAGCAGGTTGCCAGTTTATTACGAGATGTTCAAATGGTGTCACATCTATTGCTTTTTGATCGAGTGGTAAAACAAAAGTTGAAAGGGCCGGTGTTGCAGGGTCTTGGTTTAAGCCGGTCAAAGCTTCCACCGTCATTTCAAAACCGATTTCCAGCGGGGTTCCGCTTCCGCTTATTTTAAAAAAAGTATTTGCTTTACCATTACCCATGGTTACTTCGGGTCCGCGGAAAATTTGATCCGGAAATTTTATTGGATCTTTATCGCAGGAGGTGAGGCCCACCATAATTAACAGCATAGAAAATAATGCGAATGAAGAAATGATCTTCTTCGTTTCCGGAAATTTTGATAGTAGTAATTTCATGATGTAGTTTTTTTGTTTTTAATAATGATTGTGAAAAGAATATTGTTGAAAAAATTAAATTTTATAAGTTACAATAACTGCAGTCGTTAATGCCTATACTCATGGCCAAAATCAAAAAGTAATCTTTACTTCCACTTCGTCATCCGGATAATATGAATGAATGTAAAAATTATTGTTGATGATCTCGAAGAAGTATTTATCGCCCCCATTTCTATTAGATATATCAATCCACTTAACAGAATTGGCACTTTTCAGGAAAACTTTAAAAGCAGTGCCATTTGGAACATACAAATTGAAGTTTTCAATAAGCACATAACAATCAAGCGGACATATCCACTCCAGGTATTTGAAAATAAACTCATTTGCCCCTACAGTGCGTGGCTCGTATACATGGATGCTAATAGTGTCTTTGTCCGATAAACCGGCTTTTGTTGTTACTGTAAATTCAAATTCATACGTTCCTTTCTCCAGGTTTGTTACCTTTGTCTGTTTTGACCCGGGATTCTCTACCTGATAGGAAGCGGGACCGGAAATTTTCTTCCACAAGTAGCTTTCGATAGTTGATGCTGCATGGCTGGTACCGCCATATACAACAAAGAAATTAGCAGGTAACGGCACCCATTTATCAAACCCTGCCGAAGCTTTTGGTCCAGTATTAACGGGGCTTACAGGCTGTGGTGGCAGTGGCAGTATCGGCGGGGATGGCAGTACGGTTGGCGGTGCGGAATTTATGACAGGATCTTTTTTACACCCCGTGCTAACGAACAAAATTACCAGCGGTATTAAAAGCAGTTTTTTCATTATGAAAATTAATTTTGAGTGGTTCATGTTTATGTTTAAGGTGAATTAAAAAAATTAAATTTTTGATACAGTTGTTAATGATAAAGTGTAAAAATATTATTCAGAAAAGACTGATTTGAAATTTTGCGACAGTCTAAACCTTTACTGCGACAGAAAATAGTTAGGGTAAGACAAAAAGGCTTTATCTACGTAAGAGTCCAGGTTATTGAACTTTACTTATTAAAAACATTACATAATCAGGAGAGAAAAATTCCTCAAAAATATCCCGTTGTGCGATTGAAAATAACTTCAACATCAGAACACTAGCCCTGTCTATGTTTCGACAGGCTCAACATGACAGGGCTTTGTCAGCCTGAGCTTGTCGAAGGCTTGCTGGTACTATATTCTACAGTTCAATCGCACAACGGGTTAGAAATATTATTTGCGGTTTAAGAAACCCTGAGCGGAGAGCCATTCTGTAAAACGATTTATCCAGGTTGAAGCAGGTGTTCCACGCAATCCATGACCCCCTTTTGAATATAAATGCAACTCTGCAGATTTTTTCGCATTTATCCAATCAGAATATAAATTGACACTGTTTGATACGGGTGCCAACTGATCATCAGTTGCGGCAGCTATAAATAATGGTGGAGCATCAGCTTTTACAGTGCGATCATTTATGTTCGTAATCACTGAATAGATTGGTGCAACAAAAGCAGGTTTGGTATCCGATGTATAATGATAAGCCAGGTTCGCAGCCAATACACCTCCTGCGGAAAAGCCCATAACACCAATACGTTTCGGATCTATTTTATATTCTAAGGCATGCTGTCGAACAAAGAGAATAGCCCTATCAAGATCAGCTATTGCCATATTCCGTAACGGCATTATTTTCGGTAACAGGCTATCAGGATTTTTTCTTGCTTCCATCATTTCTTTCCAGGGATCATTGGTAAAACTTCGTAATAATCTGTATTTAAATAAAAAAACTGTTATCCCTTTTTTATTTAATTCTTTAGCCACCTTACTGCCTTCGTATTCTATATTCAAAACATAGAAAGATCCTCCGGGACAAAGAATAACGGAAACGCCATTTGCACTATCAGGTTGATATACTTCAAGTGATGGCTTTGTAACGTTATATGCAACTTTTGCATTCATGGGATTACCAACAAAAACTTCACCTTCCGGCCAATTCCAGGTTTCTGAACCTTTTTCAGGGCCATCATATAGTTGAATAACTTTTTGCTGACTCATTGAATTTGTTGAACAACATAAACACGCCGACAAATACAAGAAGTTTATGGTGAGGCGGATTCTTGTCTTAATAAAATAGAACATTTCTCATACATTTTTTGGTTGCAGATAAGATCCTGTAATTAAATATAACTGTATTATTAATAACTTTTTGGCATTCCATAAATATAGCCCCTCTCCAAAAAGTAAAGAGGGGCCATAATAAAAAACTAGCAAATATTATTGCTCTCTAAAATGATGCGCAAATACATAAGCAGCAATTTGCTTTCCCATCTCTTCACCATCGAGCGCTGATTTCCTAAAATCCCAACCTGTATAAATCATACTGAGTGAATTATCTCTTGCAGCTTGTGAAAAGCTGGAAAAATGGAAAGTTGGTTTAGGCTCGGGTACAAGAGGGTTTATTGAAGTGGTAGTGATATCTATTGATGTTTCATCGGAACCAAAAAACAACCGGAGTATTTCAGCAGTTGTTCCGCCATAAGCAGCGAAGGAATTTGAATAACTCGGAACAGGTGTTGAAACAGTAGTAGGTGTTTCTGAAAGGGAAGGCAACCAGGCGGCATCACCTTCCGTACTATTATTACCATCTGTTGCAGCCAGTCGAACGGCAGTTTCCGGCCTCCAGAAATAAAAATAATAACTTGCATTCAATGTGGAATTGATGCTCTCAGCCATACTTACATGCATGAGTGCAAAAAGCCGTGCTGTTTTCCATGCATCGAGTTTCTTGCTTTCAATGGCCTTTCTTACAATAGTATTCCAGATAATAGAGGGCCTGTTCTCACTCCAGAACTGAGCTTTTTTTTCTTCATCCGCGGTTCGGGTACTTCCAACCCGGGCACCTTTGGTTTTTACTTCATTAAAATCTGCCGTGTATTCATTTGTATTAATGGCATAAGGACCGGCAGGCCTGAATTGTTGATTACTTTGTATAACATAAGGCTTCATCACTGTTCCCCAGTTAGGTAATAGCCTAAAAGTAAAAAGAGTTTGTGTAGGCACACTATTAACCGCCGTAACAGTTGAGCGATATTCGCCAGGATTTACTCCATTTGGTGGGTTGGGAGAAGCAGGAGTAATTTGTGTAAACCCATCATTAGCACGATTGGCAATGATTGATTCGGCAGCATGCTTACCCAATGTTTTACCGAGTTCCTTGCTTTCACCTTCAGGAACAAATGCTAAGCTTTCATTATACCAATCATCAAGAGGAAAACTTCCCTGCTGGTTCAAGTTCAATCCTTTAATGGCCCAGTAAGCGGCACTTGCTACGGCTGCATTTGGGTCTGCATTCGGTGTTCTTTCATCCAGGCTATAGCTTTTATATTTGGGTTTAATGTTATTGAGTGCATCGTATACTGCAATTTGAATGATGGCAAAA
>JBBJOK010000091.1:0-9598 GCA_037721545.1 Chitinophagaceae bacterium | reverse complement strand
CATTGTTAATGTTGCCAAAAATCAATTCACCTTTATGAAACTCAACAGTAGATGTAACAAAATTGGGGATATCATCATAAGAAATGGATATCGCATTTTCGATTTTTTCAATCAATGAATTTAAACCTGTGCCTAAAACAACTCCCACTAGAGGTTTTGGATATTTAGTTTTTAGAAATTCAACAGTTTCTTCTATTTGTGCTTTTTGCATACTTGAAAATAAACAATAAAATTTTTCAGATGAATTTCATACAGGTAATTTTAATTTTTAGGATATGTTCGGTTGTTTAAAAAAATTGCTTTTTTTCCGAATAACAGGCTTTTTTTTACAATAGTTATTAAGAACTTTTAAAATAACTTTGAGATTAAATAATTAAATGAATAATTCGTATTCATATATAACTTCTCACCCGGTATTTGATAAATTTCTTAAAGCATTATTACCTAAAAAAACACCTTTTATATATGTTGATAATGTTTTAAATGAATATGATGATATCATTTTTTTAGATGCCAGGGAGAAACATGAATTTGAAGTGAGCCATATAGAAAATGCTATACATATTGGATTCAAAGAATTTGATTTAAATGACATTCTAAAACTTAAAATGAATAAAAAAATTGTAGTTTATTGTAGTATTGGGTGGCGAAGCGGTCATGTCGGAAATAAGATGTTAGATGCCGGAATTAAAAATGTTTACAATTTGTATGGTGGAATATTTGAATGGTGTAATGCAAAACAAAATCTTTACCGGTATAAGGATAAGGTTAACCAAATACATATTTATTCCAAGCATTGGGGAAAGTGGGTTAGAAAAGGAGTAGAAAGAATTAAATAATTCAAATCAAACCAGATGGCTGAGAATCACGTATTTTACACAATTGCCATCTACACCATTTGCATATAAACACTAACGATACTGCTGTAATTGTTTTTACCCACTCAGCTCAAAAAGAGGCAGAAACCAAACTCTTTTCTCCTCAAAATAATTTTAGCTTTAATAAAAAAGTAGCAGAATGTTTAATAAACAAAACAGTTAGCTTAGTTAAAAAAACCGGGCTTCCCTATTTTGTTATTGATGAAAAAATGCAATATGGGCAAAGTTTTGGAGAAAAGCTTGCCAATGCAATACAGGATCATTTTTTAATAGGTTACAAACGGCTTATTATTATTGGAAATGATTGCCTGGGTCTTACAACACATCATCTTATCAATGTATATCATCTTCTTAAGAATAATGAAGTAGTTGCCGGGCCTTCTAAAAAGGGTGGTTTATATCTTATAGGGCTTAACAGCAATTCATTTAATAAATCTTCATTCCAAAATATTCGCTGGCAATCGGCACAGGTATTTTTTGATTTTTTAAGATTGACTAATTGCCTGTCCCTCTCTGTTATGGGTGATATTAATAACGGGCAAGAATTAAGACAGCAATTAAGCATCTTAAGGAGAGATAATAAGTTTCATCAAATTCTGATTTCCTTTTTAGCAAGTTTTACCCATTACTATTTGCGTACATCATATATTCTTAAACAAAGCGCACTATTGCTTTGTAAGGGCTTAAGAGCTCCCCCGTCAGCAATTTCGTTTTCCTGATTTCTTTTCCTACTTTTTATTTATTTATCAAAAATTTTACATGAAAAAATATATAGTGCTTGGCATACTCATATGCATGGGAACCGTGAGTAGTGCACAATTTAATTTTAGAATTAAATTGATTGATGGATTACAAGAGCAGCCGGTTAAAAATTATTTAATTAAATTAAAGGATTCCAAATCACTAATAATAACAGAAGCAACGACCAATAATGATGGTGTAGCTGTTTTTGAAAGTGTTTCAGCAACAGGAAAATTTTCAGCAACAACATCGGAAAATCAAGATTATTTTCCGTTAAATGAGGATATTATTTTCACTCAAGGCAATCAGTCAATTACATTATATCTCACCCCTTTAAAGTCTTCAAGATTAGATGAGATCACCATTAATGCGTATAAGCGAACAGCAATTAATAGAAAAGATGCTACCGTTTCTTCCTACATAACCAAATCAGAAATTGAAGCCATGCCCGTAGAAGGGAGAGATATCACAAAAAGTTTTATCCGGTTGCCCAATATAACTTCAGCCACTTTAGGTTACAATGAAGCACCTCAAATTGCGATTAATGGCGGTAACCCTATTTATACTAATTATTTAATTGACGGTATGGATAATAATGAACGTTTTTTAGGTAACGTAAAATTTAATATTCCTTTTGGTTTTACTGAAAGCGCTATCATACTAACTAATAACTATTCTGTAGAATATGGAAATACATCAGGTGGAATAGTAAATGTTTCAACAAGATCAGGTACTAATAAATTATCCGGTGAAGTTTTTTATGTAACCCGTCCGGGCAAAATTATTGATAGTAAATCCTCCTTTGCATCGCTGGATTTATACGGCAACCCGGTTAAAGATGGTTTTCAGAGACAACAGCTGGGAGTTGGTATTGGTGGAGCAATAATAAAAGATAAAACCTTTTTTTATGTAAACTTTGAACAAACAAATGATATAAAAGATAATTTACTTAATTCACCAGTTTTGGGTATCAATGAAACAGTAACAGGTAAAAATTATTTCAGCTATGCATCTGCAAAAATTGATCAATATTGGAGTAAAAATATACATAGCAGTCTGCGGGCAAATTATGGGAAATTTGATATAGATGTTCAGGCAGGTAGTTTAACAGGCGGACTTTTATTTCCATCAGCAGCCTCTACTCAAAAAAACAGAACATATCTTATTGCATTAAAAAATGATTATAAAATCTCCCGAAATATAATTGGAGAAACCAATTTTCAACATTCATATTTTAGATGGAATTACAGGGATAATCCTTTGTTTGGCAAACCGGGTGTAACTGTTCAATCTCCCACAGGAATTACTATTGCAAACCTTGGACCTCAAAATTATATTTTTGATGATGATGAATTTACTAACCAGGTTCAGCAAAAATTTAAATGTAGCATAGGGAAACATACCCTTAAAGCAGGTGCGGAATTTACCACTTCAAACTTTAAATTATTAGGCGCCGGAAACTCAAATGGTTTTTATACCGTAAGGTTAACTCAGGCTCAAATTGATGCAATAAAATCTCAAAATATTGGTAGCAAGTTGGATATTGAAAATATTCCATCAAATGTTCAAGTGATTAATTATCAGGTTGATTTGGATAAAAAAGTTTTTGGTCAGCGACAAAATGTTTTTAATATTTATCTGGAGGATAATATTGAAATAAATAAAAAATTAAACGTAAGCCTCGGGCTTCGTTTTGATTATGATAATCTCTCAAAAGCTGGTAGCACAAAAGGAGATTGGAATAATATTGGCCCACGTACAAGTTTTAATTATAAAGTTGATGAGAACAATATTATCCGCGGCGGTTATGGTATTTTTTATGATAAGATAAAATATTCCGTTACCAGTGATAATTTACAATTCAGTAATAATTCTCCGAATTTTAAACTACAATTAAAAGAATTACAGCGCCTGGGGAAATTAAGCGCTAATGCAGATCTGGATAGAATTACACATCCCGGAAACTTAAGAGCCTTTTTTGACCAGGGTTCTACTCCGGTTTATTTACAGGGTAGAACATCTGAGCAGGCGCAGGGCAATAGACTATTACAATCTGCTGCAAATTTCAGGATAAAAAATCCTGATGGCTATGATAATCCATATTCTAATCAATTTAGTTTGGGATATCAAAGGAAGATAACTAATGAATTAAGTTTTGTTGCAGATGCAGTTTATGTTGCAACTAATAATCTATTCAGAATTACGAATTTAAATGCAGCATCTTCTTTTCCTTTAAACGATCCTGCAACCGCAACAGTACGCACTACCGCAGCGGCAAATCTTACAAGACCTGTTCCAATTCAAACAGTGGGCGGTCAGTTTGAAGCGACAATTGGTGGAATAAATTACAGGGGTATAGCACGGGATGTTTTTATGACAGAAACAAAAGGTAAGGGTAGATATAAAGCAATTAATCTTTCATTGATTAAAGCAAAAGGTGCCAATGACAAAATTGCTTATAGAGTAGTTTACACATTATCACAATATAAAACAGATACCGAAGGTATTAACGTTAGAGCTAATGATAACAATAACTACGATGCGGAATACACTTTTGGTGATAATGATCGTCCTAGTTTATTCAGCGGATTAATTACCTGGTATTTTGCAAAAGATTTAACCCTTACACCAACCATTTTATTTCAAAGCGGGCAGCCAATAACACGATATGCAGATGCAACAAAATTTGGGGGCATTACAGATTTAAATGGCAATGGAGAATTATCATACACCGGTGCAGGTCCTGCTGATTATCAACCTGGTGAAAGTAGAAATGGTGGAGGCAGGTTGCCATCTTCAACTACATTTGATTTTTCTGCTAAATACAAAATTAATATCAACAAAAAACCGGCAATAGAAATTTCGGCAGATATTTATAATCTTTTAAATACAGAAAATTTAAGTGGTTATGCAACGGCAAGGGCAAGTAATAATACAGTACAAATTGGTCCGGCTTCAAGTAATACTTTAGTAAAAAGAGGGTCAGCTTCTCCACGCCAGTTCCAATTTGGTGTTCGTTATTTATTTTAAAAAGATATCTACTATAAAAATGCAGGCAGAATACATGTTATTTTGCCTGCATTTTCTAATTTTCATTGTTCTGTTTTTATTTAAAAAATTATGCAAAGCAAATTAATATTCATCTTGATGATTTTTACGGGCATTTTTGTTTCCTGCAAAAATAACTCAGTTAAAAAGGAAGAAAAAATTAATAAACTTACATGGGAACAAGTTTTAATGAAAGCAAAAGGCAATACAGTTATTATGAATATGCATCTTGGTGATAAAAAGGCAAATGCTTATATGAATGATTTTGTTGTTCCTGAAGTGCAAAAGCTATATGGAATAAAATTGCAAATTGTTGGTGGGCAGGGTAAAGAAATAGTTAATAATATTATGGCTGAAAAAGAAAGTGGTACTGAAAAAGGGCAGATTGATTTATGCTGGATAAATGGTGAAACCTTTTACCAGCTTCGACAAATTGATGGATTGTTTGGGCCCTTTGTAGAGCAACTCCCCAATGCAAAATACATTGACTTTAATGATCCGATTATTAAATATGATTTTCAGTATGAAGTAAATGGCTATGAAGCTCCCTGGGGTAAAGCATTTTTTATAGGAGTAACTGATACAGCCAGAGTAAAAAAATTACCGGTTACCATGCAGGATTTCGAATTATTCTGGCAGCAAAATCCTGGGAAGTTTACCATCTCACAGGATTTTACCGGACTAACATTATTAAAAAGCTGGCTGGTAGAAATAGCCGGTGGCATTCAAAATCTTGAAGGTACATTTGATGAAAATAAGTATGTTAAATATTCTACTATTCTCTGGCAATTTATAAATAACAACAAAAAATATTTTTGGAAGAATGGTGAAACATTCCCTGCAACAAATATTACTATTTCACAAATGTTCAGCAGTGGGGAAGTGGATTTTACATTCTCATTTGGTAATGCCGATATGGATAAGAAAGTTGCTGAAGGTTTGTACCCAACTTCGGTAAAAGGTTTTATTTTAAAAGCCGGGTGTACAAATAACACTAATTACTTAGGCATTCCTTTTAATTCAGCTAATAAAGAAGCCTCCATGGTGGTATGTAACTTTCTTTTATCCCCTGAAGCACAAATACGAAAAAATAATTTTAAAGTTTGGGGAGGGAGTATGGTTTTGGACTATAATAAATTAGAGAAACAATGGCAGGATATGTATAATGCTTTACCCAAATTAAAATATGCAATCAGCGAGTCAGAAATTAAAGCAAAATCAATTAAAGAAACGGAACCAAAATACATGATAAGGGTTGCAGATGATTTTAGAAAATTTGTAATTGATGCCGGATGAAAATAAAGCTCAATAATATTTTCCCCTTATCACTTGTGTTGGTATTTGCTTTATTGCCTTTGATTTTAGGCATAGGTTACGCATTGCTATATAGTTTTGGGATTATTGGAGTTTTGAATAACGGGTTTACCACAAGTCACTGGCAGGCTGTTTTTGGCAGTTATGAGGTAGTACTTTCTTTCATCTACACAATCACCTTGGGCGTAGTCTCAATTTTGTTATGTGTTTCTGCTGCAATATTTTTAGCGATACTTCTTGGTAAAAAAGTACAAAAAGGTATAGCATCTTATTTCATTTACTTACCGATGGCCTTCCCAACAATTGTGGCAGCATTTTTTTTCTTCCAGTTTTTAAGCAATGCAGGTTTTTTATCAAGATTATTTTTTAAAATCGGCATCATTAATAATCTCTCTGATTTCCCCAATATGGTAAATGATGAGTTTAGTATAGGAATTATCATTGCTCAGTTTTTTTTAACCTTACCCATTTTTGTGCTACTTTATTCATCTATTATTGCTAATGAAAATATTGAAAAATTAAAAGTGCTGGCATCATCGCTGGGTGCAACAAAAAAACAAATCCTGCGCCGGGTTACATTACCTGCATTGTTGAAAAAAAGTTTTCCTACTATAATTTTGTTTTTCATTTTTAAATTAGGCAGTTACGAGATTCCGCAGCTGTTGGGCAGATCAAGCCCTGAAACTATTTCTGTACTTACGGTACGCAAAATGCAACGTTTTAATTTATTGGATATTCCGCAGGGATATGCCATAGCTGTAGTTTATAGTTTATTGATAATGATTTTACTGGTACTGAGTTTAAAGCCTTCTAAATTATCAATAAATGTTTAAGGCAAAATCAATATTATTTTTTTTACTGTTGATTTGGTGCAGTTTGCCATTGCTCATTTTGTTGGGATTATCTTTTGCATTTAGCTGGACGTTTCCAAACATTTTGCCACGCTATTTTACTTTATCACATTGGGGAGAATTTTTATTCAGAAATAATAATTTACAGCAAAGTTTTTTTAATTCTTTCACAATTTCACTGGTAGTGGCATTAACAGCAACTTTGCTGGGTTTTATTTGCAGCCGGTGGGTAGCCTATCACAAAAGAAAAAATTTGTTGCTGATACTTACTTATTTTCCGTTTGCTTTATCACCGGTAATTTTTGCCATATGTTTAAAGTTTTATTTTTTAAAAACAGGGCTCGCCGGAAATCTACAGGGAATAATACTTGCCCAGCTAATTATCACTTACCCTTACGCTACTATTTTTTTCTTAAGTTTTTGGAATAATATGATAAAAAATTATCAAAACCTTGCGTATACTTTGGGCAGCAGTTCTCTGTTTACTTATCGCAAAATTATTTTTCCTATAGCAAAATCTTTTTTACTCACCTGCTTTTTTCAATGCTTTATAATTTCGTGGTTTGAGTATGGGCTTACAAATATTATTGGTTATGGGAAAGTGCAAACATTAACAATGAAAGTTTTTCAGTTTATTGGGGAAGCTAATATTTATTATGCAGCGTTAAGCAGTTGCTTATTAGTTCTGCCACCGGTTATTTTATTATGGTTAAATAAAAAGTTTATTGTTTATCAAAACAGATAATGTATTTAAAAGTAGAAAATATTGTAAAGGCTTATGGGAAGCGAAAGGTGCTTCAAAATGCATCTTTGCAGGTACCTGCAAATACAACAGTAAGCATATTAGGAAAAAGCGGCTGCGGAAAATCAACATTACTTAAAATTATTGCCGGCATAGAGCAGCAGGATTCAGGAAATATTTATTTAAATGAGGAAAATATTACAACTAAAAAAGCAAACCGGAGAAATATCGTATATCTATTTCAGGAAGCATTATTATTTCCTCATTTAACCGTTTTTGAAAATATTGCTTTTGGATTGCGGATAAGAAAACAAAGCAATGATCATATTAGGATGAAGGTTAACAGTCTTTTAGAACAATTGGAAATTAGTGGTGAGGCTTTAAAATTGCCTGACCAGCTTTCCGGGGGGCAGAAACAAAGAGTAGCATTTGGGAGAGCACTCATAATTAATCCTCCATTAATTTTGCTTGACGAACCCTTTAGTAGCCTGGATGTTGAAACAAGGGCAACCATGCAACAGCTTTATAAATCAATTGCCAATAGTTATAGTATTACAGCATTATTTGTAACGCACGATTTGAAAGAATGTCTTATTATGGGTGATTCCATTGCTTACATGGAAAATGGTAACTTAACAGTGTATGATAATCGCACAGCGTTTATAAATGATTTAAAAACGGGGGTAAAAGGAGAGATAAATTTTTGGAATACACTTAATTAATTTTATGAAAAATAATTATAATCATTATCAAACCATATACTGGGTATTTACACAATTGTGCAATGATAAATGTGATCATTGTTATAACAGTTCCGGCCCGCAAGGCACCAGAATGAGTAATGAAGAATGCCTTAGTATTATTGGTAACCTTCCTGATAAAATTGATAAAATTATTTTAAGTGGTGGCGAGCCCCTGGCAGAAAGAAAACAATTATACCTGATACTGGATGCATTGACTGCTAAATATGGTAAGAGTCAAAGAATAAATCTCCAATCAAACGGAGACCTGATGACCGGAGAAATTTTGGATACATTGATCCAAAAGGGAGTAAAGAGTGTTAACCTCGCCAGTTTAGACCGGTATCACAAACACGAAGGAGCAAGATTAAATATTTTAAAAGAATTATTTGATTCAAGAGGGATGGTAGATGTTATGCCTTATAGAAAAGCCGGTCAATCTATTTTGATACAGCCGGAATGGATAACGTATTCCTATTTCGGAGCTAATGAAGAAATGTGGCTGGGAGGAAACTGGGCAAGAGGCAGGGCTTTAGACCATGACATATGGATGAAAAATCCTGAACACAATTTTTGCGCAATACAATCAGGTGCCCGTAATTTTTTAGGTGGACATACAGACGTGATTCAGGAAACCAGTATTCAATTATGGGCAATAAATCCCTGTTGCCCCGGTACCCGTCAACCAATGGGTGATGCAAGAAAAGATAAAGTAGTTGACATACTTGCAAAGATGAAAACATCACCAATATTTCAAAAGTTAAATGATGGGGAACCTTATAAAATGGGAGAATCAATAGGTTTATCTGAAGAATATGCAAAAGAAAGAGGGAAAGAATTAAAAAATATCTGCTTATGGTGTGATGAATTTTTTGCCCATCATTTTGATATTAAAACTCTTGAAGCAAAAACAGATGAAGCAAAAAATATTCCTACAGAACCCATACCGGTAAAGCGTTAATCTATCATTTTTTTATTTTTTTTATTTTTTTTCTTATACTGAAATAGCTGGTAATAATAGTTGTAACAGCAAGAACAAGATAAATCCACAACGGAAAATTTTTGGCAAAAGAAATTAGATAAATATTAGCCGCATTAAAAATTAAAGATGAAGCTATAGCAGCGGAATTATTGAACGTTTCTTTTTGTTGTTATAAACAAGCCACCATACGGCACCGGCAAAAAGCGGAGTAGCGATGATATGTATGCCAACAAATATTACAGGATCCACGCTGTACTCCTTTCCCAGCATTGTATAATAGCTCTTTATGTTTTCCCACCAAC
>JBBJOK010000090.1:5941-9717 GCA_037721545.1 Chitinophagaceae bacterium | reverse complement strand
AGCCTTATCCACAACAAAAAATAAAATGTTGATAAAAAAGTTGCAAAATATTTTCGTGTTAGAAAAAATTATTTTTAATATTGTGTAAGGAAATCTTTTTCCTGTACTTACTAACCCATCCATATATCAAAGCCCGTCACTAAAAAAGTCGGGCTTTATTATTTAATTCCTTTTTCTTTATTGATAATAAAACAAAATATGCCGTCCGGCATTTTACTTATATTCTTGATAAACATCCAAATACCAGAGAGATTTATAAGGGCTGTCCGGAATTGTATAACTTGCTATAAATAATTAGTACATGTTAAAATCAATGACAGGCTTTGGAAGATCAGAGCAAACGGTTAATGATAAAACTTTTTTAGTTGAAATAAAATCACTTAACGGGAAACAATTTGAGACATACTTAAAAATTCCTTCTTTGTTAAAAAGCTATGAGTTTGATGTAAGAAACATGCTACAGGAAAGTTTGCTTCGTGGAAATGTAGATTGTCTTATTACCATAAAACATAATGGCTCCAGTAAACCCGTAGTTATAAATACTGATCTGATAAAATCTTACTACTATCAAATTGAAACGCTTGCCGGGGAACTAAACATCGATACCAATTCTGTTTTAAGTGCATTACTAAGGTTGCCCGAAGTAGTTACACCTGCTAATGAAATTTTAGCAGAAGATGATTGGAAGGAATTAAAACTCGTTATCGGGCAAGCTTTAAAAGAACTAAATCAGCATCGGTTTGATGAAGGAAAGTCGATAGAGAAAGAGCTATTACTAAGAGTGCAAAATATAAATGCCCAGGAAGAAGAGATATTAAAGCTTGAGCCTCATCGTAAAGTGCGCATGAAAGATGAATTACTAAAGTTGTTGGAAGAGAATGTTGGAAGAGAAAATTATGATGCTAACAGGCTTGAGCAGGAACTTATTTATTATGTAGAAAAAATAGATCTCAGGGAGGAGCAGGTTCGGCTTGCAAATCATTGTGAATATTTTAAAACCATATTAAAAGATAACGACGAATCCAAGGGCAAAAAATTATCTTTTGTATTGCAGGAGATTGGCCGTGAAATAAATACAACCGGGTCCAAAGCTTACGATGCTGATATACAAAAATGTGTTGTATTGATGAAAGATGAGCTTGAGAAATTAAAAGAACAGATCCTTAATGTTTTATAACATGAATTCTAAACAATATTTTTGCCGTAAATAGTTCGATTGAAAACATTCCTTTTTATAATTTTTTCTTTCTATTTTATTTCCTGCAATAAAATAGGGGTATTTGAAAAAACCGAGCAAATCCAGAAACAAGCCTGGCTTTATAATAATAAGCCCACATTTACTTTTACAATCACGGATACTATTTCATCTTATAATATTTTCATAGTGCTTCGTCATACAGATGCCTATAACTACAATAACCTATGGCTTACCTTGGGTTCGCAGGCACCGGGAGATACCATGCGCTATCAAAATATAAATATTGAATTAGGCGATGATGCCAAAGGCTGGGCAGGCACTGGTATGGATGATATTTTTGAAGTGAGAAAAAACATTACTCCCGGCCCGATTCCCTTTAAAAAATCAGGGAACTATACATTTTCCGTTGCTCAGATCATGAGAGAAAATCCTCTAAAAAATATTTTAAATGTAGGCATACGGGTGGAAAAAGAAAATCTTTAGCCCATGGCTCAACGCTCAAATCTTAAAGCTTCTTTTAAAATAAAACGATTACGCACCATTTACATCCTGTATTGGTTTTTACTTACATACATTATCGCAGCTTTGGTTTGGTGGTTTATTGCATTGAGTATGCAAAATAAAATAATGACTGATTATAAACTCGCTGAATTAAACCCTAAACATCATGATTATCTAAAACAGGTAAATCAAATAAAAAGGGAGGAACGCAGAAAAACAGAGTACTATATTCTGGAAGGAGTTACCTCTTTTTTACTGATTATCATAGGAGCCGTACTGGTTTTTAGAGCTGTTCGCAGACAATTCAGGCAATCACAGCAACAGCAAAACTTTATGATGGCAATTACACATGAATTAAAAACTCCTATTGCGATCACCAAACTAAATCTTGAAACACTCCAAAAGCATCAACTTACACAAGAAAAGCAACAGCAACTCATCTCAAACACACTGCAGGAAGCAGGAAGAATGAATACACTATGCAATAATTTATTGCTGGCAAGTCAAATTGAAGCTGGCGATTATACATTAACTATTGAAAAAATTAATATCAGCGAACTAATTACAGAAAGTGTAAATGATTTCAAAATGCGTTTTCCTAAACGGAATATTATTTGGGATGGTATTTTTGAAATGTATGTAAACGGTGATAGGCTACTCTTACAAATGGCAGTAAATAACCTGTTAGATAATGCCATAAAATATTCAGGCAAGGCAGAAAGGATTTTCATCGACTTGAGAAAGGATAATCATCAAATAATATTTTTAATAAAAGACGAAGGCAAAGGGATACCGGATGATGAAAAATATAAAATTTTTAATAAATTTTACCGGGTAGGAAACTTGCATACCAGGGAGGCAAAAGGTACCGGGCTTGGATTATATCTTACAAAAAAAATTGTTGAACAACATAACGGTGTAATTACTGTAACGGATAATAAACCAAGGGGAAGTATTTTTGAAGTTAAATTATAAAATGGCTGAAAAAAGATTTTCAATATTATTGGTAGAAGACGAAGAAAATCTACATGACGCACTAAAATTAAATTTAGAGCTGGAAGGTTATGAGGTTACATCAGCATTTGATGGCCCACAAGCTTTAACAGCCGTACAAAATGAATTTTTTGACTTGATAATTATGGATGTTATGCTACCCGAGCTGGACGGAATTAGCGTGAGTGAAAATATCAGGTTACAGGGCAATGAAATACCAATTTTAATATTAAGTGCAAAAAACAGTAGCGCCGATCGTGTACTGGGATTGAAAAAGGGGGCAGATGATTACCTTACTAAACCCTTTAACCTCGAGGAGTTATTGCTCCGCGTACATAAACTAATCCATAAGAGCAAGCAAATTTCATCCAAGGAACAAGTTGCAGAGGAATACAATTTTGGAAAAAATAATATCAATTTCAAGGCATTAGAGGGTACAAATAAGCAAGGCAAAAAAATAGCCCTCACAAAAAAAGAAGCGATGTTGCTTAAGCTTCTTATAGAAAATAAAAATGAAGTGGTGCCCCGGGAAAAGATACTACAGGCAGTATGGGGCTACAATGTTTATCCCACTACAAGAACGATTGATAATTTTATTTTAAACTTCAGGAAGTATTTTGAGGAGGATAGCCGCAATCCGAAGTATTTTCATTCAGTAAGAAGTATTGGCTACAAGTTTACCGAAAGCTAGCAAACCTGTTTATCAAGCAACGCTACAACTTCGCTTGCTCTTTCATAAAGTTCCTGTTTCTGCATTTCAGAAGATACAGGGGCATACAGATTAACTTCAATATCTTTTAATAATGAATTGACTAATAATGCTGTTCCAACGCCAACATTACACTTATCCATGCGTTCATTAATTTTTTTCCTTGTTAAATCTTCAACGGGCACTTTTAATATTTCCGACAAGTATTTATGCAAACCAACATTCAGTTTTTTATAAAATTGTCCATTATCAACACTTCTGAGATTTTCTTCTGCATCGGCCAAAACATTTTTAGGAATAACAAATGATGGCTCTTCAACAGGATCAGGTACATAATTATTAAAAGATTTAGTTTCTTTTGCCGAAAAAGTTGGG
>JBBJOK010000090.1:4577-5841 GCA_037721545.1 Chitinophagaceae bacterium | reverse complement strand
GGCGCTTTTAAAACATTTGATTCAGATTTTAATCTTGTATATAACTTATAGGTTGCAATAATGGGCTCACCTACATAACAGCTTTTTTTGCTAACATCAATTTTTAAAAAAAGATTCCTTTTAACTTTTTCAGCTACATTTTCTCCTTTCTTCAGAATATAATCGTCAAACTGATGTGTTACAGGCGCTGACGGATAATCTAAAGTGATATTACCAAAAGGGGATAATGATGAATTACCACTTGTTCCGGAATTGGCATTAGTGACCTTTATAGTTAATGATTTAGACCGATATTCTTTTCCATCAGCTTTGGCAATAGCTGAAGCAATAGTAAAATTACCTGTAGATAATGGTTGTAATACAAAGGCAATAGAAACTGTTTGCTTAATGTTACCATTTATATTGCTCATGCTGCTTTGCTGATTAGGCCCGCTTACCACCGCAAAATTTTTAAATACCGGAGGTGCAATGGTTTCTACATTAGCAGCATTTTCTACATTGAATTGCACCTGCAGATAATCATTTTTACCGATAGTTCTGCTATTGGTTGATGCAAAAAATTTAACCTGTGCAAAAGAAAAAGTAATGAAATGAAGAAAAAAAAGAATAAGAAAAGATCTGGATAAATAACGGCACACAAATACAAGTAAAATTTTATCCATCAAATACTTTTAAAACGCAAAATTAACCAATATTAAAAAGTTGAAAAATAATGAGGTGTTAAAAAAGTGTACTAGATATCTCCCAGTTGCGGACGAATAATAATGTCTTCTACACAAGCCTGCATTGATAATGTAGAAGCTGCAAAAATAATATCAGCAATATCTGCCACTTCCATTATCCTGGATTCAGGTACACCGCTTTCATGCCAGGAGGAAGTATAAACGGCTCCGGGATAAACTGCAGTAACCTTTATATTGTAGGGCATTAATTCTTCCCGCAAATTTTTACTAAATCCCATTAATGCAAATTTGCTTATGCTGTATGAACCTCCGTTAGCATAAGCTTTTAACGCTGCAATAGAGCAAATATTAAAGATGTGCCCTAGCTTTTTTTGCATCATTCCTGGCAAAAGTGTTCTAGTTAAATTATAAGCAGCGTATAAATTAATATTTATCATTTTTTCTAATAATCCTTCCTCCTCATCGTAAATGCTGCCCGGAATAAACTGTCCGGCATTATTAATTAAAATATCAACATGGGATGTTTGATGTAAAACCCAATTCCCAAAGTCCTGAGCTGATTTTTTTTCACTTAAATCTGC
>JBBJOK010000090.1:0-4477 GCA_037721545.1 Chitinophagaceae bacterium | reverse complement strand
AAATACAAGCATTTATTTTTTGATCTGGATCATACACTTTGGGATTTTGATACAAATGCTAAACAGGCGCTGGGTGAATTATATGAACATTTTAAACTAAAAGATCTCGTGGTTTCTCCCTTTGATGATTTTTACGCTACTTATATCCATCACAACGCGATAATATGGGATAGATACCATAAAGGGTTTATAACTGTTGATGAACTTAAATGGAAACGAATGCAGCGTACTTTACTTGATTTTAAAATAGGAGATGAAATTTTAGCAAAAGAAATGAGCCTTAAATTTTTAGAGATACTCCCTAACCAAAAAAAATTATTTGAATACACCACCGAGATATTAGATTATCTCTTAAATAAAAAATACAAACTGCATCTTTTAACCAATGGCTTCGAAAAAACGCAATGGAGCAAGATCACCAATAGTAATATTGCAAAATACTTTACAAACGTTATCACTTCGGAATTATCCAGTTGTATCAAGCCTTCAAAAGAAATGTTTGAATATGCAATAAACAGAGCAGGAGCACAATTAAATGAAAGTATTATGATCGGAGATAATCTGGATGCCGACATACAGGGAGCCATTAATGCCGGTATGGACAGCATTTTTGTAAATCATATAAATGCAACACCCACCATATTTCCAACTTATACTATTTATCATTTAAGAGAGCTGGAAGATATCTTATAATAAAAATCCTCCCAATTTGGAGGATTTACTTCGTTTGATTGAGAATAAAAAACTAAGCTTTTGCAGTCTTGATTTTTTTATCAGTTTTTTTTACGCTTTTGCTTTCTTTTTTACAACATTTATTAGCCTTATCGCATTTTTTCTCATCCTGTGCAAAAGAAACACCGCTAAATAAAAAAGCAGCAGTGGCAAGCATTAAAATCTTTTTCATAATAAAATTAGGTTTTAAGATTAAGTCAGCTTTTGTTAAAATGTTTGACAGGTTAGATAGTTGCCAGCACTGTAATGCCTCCTTTTACAACCTGGTTAAGCTTTACAACTATAGTTGCATTTGTGGGTAAAAGCACATCTACCCGGCTACCAAATTTTATAAAACCCATTTCCGAACCCTGCGTAACCTGTTGACCTACTTTTAAATAATTTACAATCCTTTTTGCAACAGCGCCTGCTATTTGCTTCACTAAAATTATTGAAGACTCATTTTTAATAACTACTGAATGCCTTTCATTTTCAGTAGAAGATTTAGGATTCCATGCAACCAAATATTTCCCTTTGTGATATTGATTGTATACCACTTCACCATTCATGGGGATGCGGTTAAGATGAACATTTGCAGGGCTCATAAAAATAGAAACCTGTAAACGCTTATCATTAAAATATTCAGTATCAATAATTTCTTCAATCACAACAACTTTACCATCTGCAGGGCAAATTATTTGTTTATCATTTAAAGTAAAATCTCTTTTAGGGGAGCGGAAGAACGAAACTATGAAAAGGAAAAGAACTATGCTTCCAATTAATAATATCCAGCTTGTAACGGGCATCAACTCACTCAGGTAATAAAAAAAACTCGTATTTATCAGCCCCAATAAAACCACAGCGATTATAATCGATACATATCCCTCTTTATGAATCTTCATTAAAAAAAATTGAGAGGCAAATATAAATCAGTGAAAGGAGACAAAACGTAATTTCTAACGCATAAATAAATAAACATATAACCAAACAAAGGGAGTGGCAATTAAGAGGGAATCGAACCTATCTAAAAAACCACCGTGCCCGGGCATTATATTGCCACTGTCTTTCACCTGAGCCATTCGCTTTAGTTTACTTTCTAAAAGATCTCCCAGGGTGCCAAAAACCGCACAAATAGCAGGAATAAAGATTCTGTCAATCATTGAATACGATTTATTCCAGATCCCAAATATTGCAACTATCGCTATACTAAGTACTGCTCCACCCAAAGCTCCTTCCCATGTTTTTTTAGGTGATATTTTTGATAAAGGCGTTTTCCCAATAAAAGAACCTACTAAGTAAGCCATAGTATCATTGATCCAAATAGAAAAAATAATTGCACATGGAAGTACCGGAAAAAATTTTTGAAGGGAAATATGATAAAAATTGGAAATAAAAAATAAATCAATCATCAGTAAAACCGGCATGGTTATATAAAGCATTCCAAGCGGTAAAAAATATCCAAATTTTTCTGGATTTATCTTCATCATCAATTTTATAAACTCGTACCAGCAGCCAAAATGTATGATTACAAACAGAATAATAAAACTCCATTGATTCCACAACAATCCAACCAGCATTGCAATTACGAATACAATTGCCGTTAAGGCTCTTGTTTTAAAAGTTTGCAAGTCAAGGGCCATTTAATGATTATGATTTATTTTCTGTCCATTTATGAAACTCATCTTCAGGTGTGATCTCTTCAACATATTTCGATTGTTCTATGGCAGAAGTTTGTTTATACAACTTGAATAAATAAAGTAAAAGAACCAGCGCAAGTGCGCCCATCCATATTGGAAAATTATCTTCTATATTTTTATCTTTTACGCCATTAATTGTAAGTATATATAGAATGGTAACCTGTACCCCATTAAATAGAAAATGAAACAATATGCTTAGCCATAAGCTTCCGCTGTAATAAAATATAAATCCCAATACTATACCCAGCGCAAATCTTACTAAAAACCCATAAAACGATAAATGTATGAAGCTAAAAATGAGTGCGGTTAAAATTATTGCAGGCCATGGGCTTTTAAACCATCTTGTAAAAAGATTTTGCATTGCACCCCTAAAAAACGTCTCCTCAAAAATGGCTGGCAAAAGTGCGATTATGAATAGTGAAATAATATATTTTGAAAAGGAATTTATATTTATTAAAGCTGCTTCCTGCGCTTCCCTTGCAAGCTCCATTGCTTTAAATTTTGCAGCCCATTCCGCCGATATGGGCAATATTTTATTTAAGCTTGCTAATGCCCCTGATAATGGAAATGTCAAAATTAAAATTCCAATCATTAATAAAACCTGTTTATAATTAAACCGATAAGTAAAACCCAGGTATGTAAAAGGTTGGCGATAACAAATGGCCGCAAAAAAATGTGCAGGTACAAAAAAGATCAAAAAAGTTGAAACGGCTTGCAAAACCATATTAACCTGGTAATACTTAGGTTGCAAAATATCTTCAGCTTTTACAGGGAATGGTTCGCCTGTCATCATTGTCCAAATTGCAAAACTTGCCATTGATCCAATAATCAGCCCGGCACCCGTAAGTCCAAAGAAAATTGCTAGTTGCGAAGGGTATTTTACATTCTTAGAGTTGTGCTCAAACATCATATCATTAAATTATAAGTGCGTAAATTTACAGCCAAACTTTTTACAAAAAGTTATTGAGTCAATGGGTCAGTAGTCATATCAAGGCAAACCAATTACAATGACCAATGGCTTAATGACAAATGACTACAATCGGCAACATACAACTTCCCGACTTTCCATTACTTCTTGCACCAATGGAAGATGTAAGTGATCCGCCATTTAGGGCAGTTTGTAAGGATAATGGCGCAGACCTGATGTACACGGAATTTATCAGCAGCGAAGGTTTAATAAGAGATGCAATTAAAAGCCGCAAAAAACTTGACATATTTGATTATGAAAAACCTGTAGGCATACAAATTTTTGGTGGAGATGAAGATAGCCTTTCGATGGCTGCAAAAATAGTTGATGCCACAAACCCCGATCTATTGGATATTAATTTTGGCTGCCCTGTAAAAAAAGTTGCCTGCAAAGGCGCAGGTGCAGGTGTATTAAAAGATGTTCCTCTAATGATCCGTTTAACGGATGCTGTTATTAAAAGCACTAATCTTCCTGTAACTGTAAAAACAAGATTGGGATGGGACGACGCAACCAAAAATATTGAAGAGGTTGCAGAGCGTTTGCAGGATATCGGAATAAAAGCGCTTGCCATTCATGGAAGAACCAGAACACAAATGTATAAAGGAGAAGCAGACTGGACGCTGATAGCAAAGGTGAAAGAAAACCCAAGAATAACTATCCCCATATTTGGAAATGGTGATATTGATTCCCCTCAAAAAGCATTGGAGTATAAAAATAAATATGGTGTGGATGGTATTATGATAGGGCGTGCAGCCATTGGCTATCCCTGGATTTTTAATGAAATAAAACATTACGTAGCAACCGGGGAATTATTAGCACCGCCCAGCATTGAAGAAAGAGTTGAGGTTTGCAAAAAACATTTACGAAGGTCAGTGGAATGGAAAGGGCCTATAGTTGGTATAAACGAAATGCGCAGGCATTATGCAAATTATTTAAGAGGGATGCCTAACATAAAAGAGTTCAGAAGTAAACTGGTTACCTTAAAAGAGATGACCGAAATTGAAGCCGTGCTTAATGATATCATAACCCGGTATGCTGGTTATGATTTTGAAAGAGAACCAATCGTTTTACAAAATTACCATGAGCATTGCCCTGTGTGACA
>JBBJOK010000004.1:8589-33052 GCA_037721545.1 Chitinophagaceae bacterium | reverse complement strand
CAAGGTCTAGATTGCTGGATTGTGTAGCACTATACAGTTTTACCGGAATATTCACTAGCCCAAAACCGATTGCTCCCGTCCATATTGGTCTCATATCAAATTGGTTTGATCAATTATCTATAAGAAACTATTGTGCCTTTTTAAAAATAGTTACTCCCACTCACTTCGCAGGTAATAATTCGACGCAGGATTAATCAATGAGGAAGAAATTCTACATCAATATTTAATGTATTGATTTAATTAAATAAGGTTATCCCAGGGGAACGGCCTTATTTAAAATAAAATTTGTTCTAAAGTGGATTTTGAACAATTGCTTTATTGGCATTAATCTCATCCTGAGGAAATAACCATTCCCAACGTACATCTCCGGCAGGAATAGTAACTACCAATATAAGCGCCTGCAAATGATTAGGAATGCCGGCTCTGTTCATTGGTAAATTTAAACGTTTTAGATCTGTAAACCGGAAGCCTTCTCCCCACAATTCAATTCTTCTATTGAAAAGGATTTCATCAATTAAAGCTTGTCCTGCATTTGTGGATAATATATAACTAGGGTTTCTATTTTTAGCCAAAGTAAATAATGCAGCTCTTGAAGCAACGTCCTGTCCACCCTGCCGGGCTCTTGCTTCAGCTTCAATCAGGTACATTTCTGCAGCACGCATGTAAGGGATGTCACCTATACTTGAAGTGGCGCTGGCAGCGAGAAATTTTTTATTCTGGTATGGAACTCTTGCACCACCGGGAGGAACCGGAACGGTAGCTCCTGTTTTATCCCATAATTGTTTGCGAATATCAGTAGCCGAAATAGCTTCCCATAAATTAGCATTAATTGCTCTGGGTTGTGTTCTTAATACAGTTGAATTAAAGTTGGCTGATATATAAGCAAAATAAGAAAAGAAAAAAGTAGTGTGGTCTTGAATCTGGGTGCTTCCCCATATCCATTCCTGGTTGGATGCATTGTTAAAGCCACTCAAAACTTCTGCATTCGTCATTAAATTAAAACCTGCTCTTGCAGCAGCTGCATTAGTGGCAGCAGCTTCCCAATCCTGCTGAGCCAATGCAACACGTGCTTTAACTCCTCTTACAACATTTACATTAAAATCGGATTTAGGTGCTGACCCCGAACGAACATAACCAGTTAATAAGGGTAATGCTGCATCAAGATCTTTATTTATTTGAGCATATACTTCTTCAACAGAAGCTCTTGGCTGTCCTTCCAAAGTATTGGTTAATAGTAATGGAACTCCAGGCTGGTTATTGGGTTTTGTAGCAACATCGTATCTTTTGCCCCATAGTTGAACTAATTGAAAGTGTGCCCACGCCCTATAAGACAATGCCTGACCTTTTATAATTTTCTTATCAGACTCATCACCAACAGCATTATCAATACCGTTAATTAATACATTGGCATTAGCAATAAGGCGATAATAGAAACGGTACACAAAGCGTAAATCCACTGCATTCACGTTACGATGGTTTATCCATTGTAGCCAACCAATTAAACCTGTGCTGCCATTAGCAAGTGGATAAACAATATCCTCACCCATCAGGTCTCTGAATATATTTACAGAACCTTCACCAGCCTCTCCCTGTGCATCATATTGTGTGTACATAACCCTATGGATACCATTTAAAGCCGCATAGGCATTTTGTGTACTTGCTACTGCCTCCGTTGCAGCAACGGCTGTAGTAGGAAAGGTATCCAGAAACTCTTTTTTACAAGAAGAGAATAAAAGCAGCATTAAAACTGCATAGTAGAAATATTTGAATTTGATTATTTTCATTGTTTTATATTTTATAAATTTAAATTTAACCCTGCTGAAAGTACTCTTGCAGGAGGGTAAGCGTTTGAAGTAACTCCGGAAAAAGCCTGCTGATTATTTAATCCTTTTCTCTTGGAAAAGAAAGCAACATTTTCAGCACTTACAAAAAATTGGCCATTGGCAATCCTTAATCTTGAGATTATTGATTCAGGAAGAACATAGGATAAATTCAAACTGCGAATGTTGATATAAGATGCGTCAATTAACCATCTCGATGATGCAGCATTAAAATCAACAGTTCTGCCATTATCCATACGGGGAGTATTTGTTATATCCCCAGGATTTTGCCATCTGTTTAATATATCAATATGTAAAGCGCCTCCGTAAGTTCCCGACGACATCAAGCCCTGGTAATTTGCATCATAAGTTTTACCATCCTTTTGAAAGGTAAACAATGCACTTAAAGTAACTCCTTTAAAAGTAACAGAAGGAGTAAGGCTTCCATATAAGTCAGGAATCGCAGTACCATGGTATGCAAACTTACCGTTACTTTGAGAAGTGGTAACGGTATCAACACCTCCATCCTTATTGGTAATTAACCTTCTGGTTGCAGATACGGCTGTATTTTCAGCTATATACAATGCAGCGCCGTCTGAAGGATCTACCCCATAGTATGTACGAAGCCAATAATCAAAAATTGATTGTCCCACGGCAAACCTTTTAGTTCCTGAAATAAATTCCGGTACTGTTTCCGGCATTTTAGTAATTCTGTTTTTTACTGTTGACAGATTTACATTAAGATTTACTCTAACATCTTTTCTTCTCACAATATCACCATTTAGCTCAATGTCAACTCCTTTGTTGGATATTGTTGCTGTATTTTGATTAGTTGATAATGCCCCACTTGACAAAGGAGTAGGAACTGCAAATAGCAAGTCAGCATTAATTTTATTATAATAATCAATTTTACCGGTTAACCTGTTTTTAAACAGTCCGAAGTCTAAAGCAATATCAAACTGGTTAAGATTTTCCCAGGTTAATTTTCTGTTCTCAAACGCAGTTTGGCTTTGTATAATCCCTGGTTGATTAGCGTTGTTGGCAAAGCCATACAAACCCTGGTATGCATAAAATCCAATGCCCTCTGCATTACCCGAAGTTCCATAGTTAGTTCTTAATCTCAATAAATCAATCCACCCCGCGGTATTCAAAAAATTTTCTTTGGCTAAATTCCAACCTGCACCTACTGACCAGAATGTTCCATGTCTCGATTCGGGTGCAAAACGTGAATTTCCATCTCTCCTAATGCTTGCAGACAGATCGTATCTTCCTTTATAATTATATCTAGCGTTTGAAAAGAATCCCTCTATTCTATATTGATCTCTGGAAGAACCTGTAGAATTTATGGTTGTAAAGTTGCCAAGTTCAGTATTACCTGTTAATGATTGTCCTTGTTTAAATCCATTTACATCATATTCATTCCTGGTAGTGGTTTCATGTCCTATAAATGCATCAATATTGTGATCTCCAAATCTTTTATTGTAGGAAAGTAGCTGGTAAAGAACAAGGTTAGTTGAAGTCGAAGTACCTCTCCTACTACGGCCACCGGGTGCACCATCACCAACCAATGTATTTTCATAAGAATTATCCTGTTGAGTTTGTAAATCAATACCTATATTATTTGACAACTTAAAATTCTTTAAGAAAGATATTTCTGTGGTATTTCTTGCAGCTGCAAATGATCTCCTGAAAATACTTTCATTTAAAATAGTTTCCGCTAAAGTCATTCTTCCTCCAAAACCTCCACTTGGCCTGTTTGATATACCATTTTGAATACCAAGAGGTGAACTTCCGAAATTTCCAAGATCCCAGATTTTATTACCCTTTGCATCTAATACAAATTCACCTGTTGTCATGTTATGTGCATATACCGGGTAAATAGGTCCAATATTTCTGGAAAAGAAAAAGGGATTCACAAAATTTGTACTGCCTCCATCTGATGCTGTATTAGATACAGAATAATTTCCCGAGATATTTAAACCATTTTTTAACCATGTCTTCGGTTGCACATTAACGTTTAAACGGGCAGAATACCTTTTCAAATCAGAACGAATAGTAAATCCCTGTTCATTAGCATAGCCTAATGATAGATAATAGTCTGATTTATCACTACCCCCATTAAAATTAATGTTGTAATCGCTTCGATTTCCAACTCTTAAAAGATCTCTTGTCCAATCAAGATCATCACCATACAATAATTGGGCATTTGGATTAATTTTTCCATCAACACCAACAATTGAGTTAGCAGGTACATTAAATGGATTATAGCCCAATAAATCTTTAATACCAGTTCTGCCGGCTACCAACCCTGATGCAATTTGATTTGCAGCATCACGGGTAATTCCTGTACCGGAAGCCGGATATACAAGAGAATTACGATAGGCTTCCCACATTATAGGGTAATATTGGAATGCATCCAGTCTGTCATATTCTTGCAAACCTCTTTGAACACGACCCTGCATTACTCTCACTGATACATTATTTTTTCCTTTTTGACCTTTTTTTGTTGTAACTATAACTACGCCATTAGCCGCCCTGGAGCCATATAGAGCTGTTGATGCAGCATCCTTTAGCACTGTAATACTTTCTACATCTGCAGGATTTATATTTGAAATGCCTCCAACGTAAGGTATCCCATCTACAACAAATAACGGATCTGATGAGGCACTAAAAGAGCCAAAACCTCTAACTCTGATTGTGAGTCCGCTACCTGGCTGTCCGTTAGTAGAACTGGTTACTACTCCAGGAATTGCACCTTCAATTGCATTGGTAATGTTATTTATCGGTCGTTTCCCTATTTCAGCAGCAGTAATCACTCCGACAGAACCAGTTAATGCCTCTTTTCTTACTGTTCCATAAGGTACATTAACAACTACTTCTTCTAGCAATCTGTCAGAAGAATTTAAAGAAACAGTTATAGCATCCTGATTTCCAATTGTAACATCTTTCGGCTGATACCCTACATATGAAATAGTTAAAGTACGAGCATTAGAAGGAATGCTTAATTGAAAACTTCCATCAGTACCAGTTGTAGTACCCAGGGAAGAATTCTTTACTGTTACGGATACATTGGGCAGTGGATTTCCCTGGTCGTCGTTTATTTTTCCTGTAATGGACCGGTTTTGTGAAAATACATTCATCAGCAGAAAAAATATTGCTGATAAGGTTAGGAAAAGTTTTCTCATGTGTTTTGGTGTTTAATTATAAAAGTGAAGTGAAATTATAAATATAAGAGTATAGACAAATAGGTTAAACCAAGTGCTGCATGAATAAATGCATTATATGCTAGTCTCGAAGCTAGAAAATTTCAAGAATAAAAATGAAAAATTCAAAAAAACTAGAAAATGTTTTAAAAGAAGCCTCCAGGTAGAAAACCATTGTTAGAAAGATAAAATTATTACATGTATATTTTATTTTAAATCGGTTCTTTATCTTATAGAGGAATAAAGTAAAAGCCCGGCTATTTAGGTATAACCGGGCTCTTAACTATTAAAATTTTCTCCTACGGGGTATCCCAAAAAACTCTTTCTAACATGCTGCTTTTTTGCTTTGGCGCATTAGGATTTAAATCTATCTCACTTTGTGGTAAGAAAAGTGAACGTGGAATATCTGATATTACTGCATTTGGAACTCTTGTAATTGGAGGAATTCCTGTTCTTCTCCAATCCGTCCAATGTTCCATAATAACTCCGTAACTGGCTACATATTTTTCAGTAATAATTCTATCTAATTTTTGATTATTTGTTCCGGTCAAGGTGCCATTAGCCAAAATATAAGCATCAGCCATTGCTGTAGAAACTCCGGCCATAATCATAGAAGCTCTTATGCCCGCTTGAAAAAATGTTTGTGCATCTCCTGCTACTCCATATAATGCGGCTTCAGCACGTATAAAATTGTATTCTGCAAATGTTAGCATTCTGATGGGCGCATCACCTGTATATGTAAATGCGTCTTCGTTAAAAGATCCATCAGGACGCGGCGTTGGAGCATTAGTTGTTGCCCCTCTTAAATAAGTGTGCAACCGGGAAAATAATTGTGATGGTGCATCTCCGGATTTAGCACCTTTATACTTACCTGATCCCCCAGGAAATTCAGTAAAATAAGTTGCACGACGAGGATCAGTTCTGGCATTCATTAAATCTACCAAGTATGCATTTGCAAATAAATAATTCCCCCTGAAGATTTCAAATTGGTTAATTGGATTTCGTCGGTTTGCTTCATTAATAAATTTCATTTCAAAGTTATCAGCAACACTTGTCATAAATGTTCCACTTGTTACCAGTGCCGACATCTGACTAACTAAAAAGGGTTTATCTATTTTGGAATAGTGAAGAAAAATTCTCAATTTTAAAGTATTCGCGAATTTTATCCAATTGGTTTTGGTAGTACTGAAACTACCTGGATAAATTAATGAATTAGCTCCCGGAGAAAGGGTAGAAGAAGTTTGATTAATTTCCGAAATCCCCTCATTGATCACAGTAATTAAATTTTTATAAATTGCTGCATCATCATCATATTTGGGTGCCAGGTTACCTACAAGTTTTTGAGCTTCACTATAGGGGAGGTCTCCAAAGGCATCTACTGCTATTTGGTAGGTAAAAGCTTTTAATATTTTAGCTACACCTGAATAATGGGGTGCATTTTGTTCCCCGGCTTTTTGGATGATAACTTCAATGTCACTAAGTGTTGTGGCAAATAATGAAGCAAACAAATTGTTTACATCAGAACCGGTGATCAGGTATTTTTCATAATCCTGGGTTTGATTTTGGGGACCTGTTGATTGTCCCGAATACTGTTGCATAATCAGTGCCGCATATCTTTGCAAATCACTTCCACCAGTGAATCCTACATTTGCTGTAACACTTGTGAGCAATTGGGGTAGGGCTACCCCAGCGTTTTCAGCCCCCAATCTATCCGGGTCTTGATTTATATCAAGGAATTTTTTGCAAGATGAAATGCTGCCTGTTGCAACAGCAAATACAATTATTATTAATATTTTTTTCATATGTTTTTATTATTATACGTTTTTATTTTTGTTTATAGCGTTAACCTCAAATTAAATCCTAAGGTACGGGTTGAAGGATTAGCATTGAATTCTAAACCTTGTGCTGGGCTAATACCTAATGCATTTTGTTCAGGGTCCAAATGTTTATATTCCTTTGTCCATAAAAACAGATTTCTACCAAATACACCAAACTCTATATTTCCAAAAGGGGTTTTATCGATAATATTTTTGGGTAGTTTGTAAGAAAGTGTTGCCTCCCGAACCCTTGTCCATGAGGTATTAACAATAAAACCTTCAGCTGCTGCATAAATCCCGGCATTTCCAAAGTACTGTTCTGCACTTACGGGTACATTAACTGCATTTCCGTTTACATCTACTCCTTGAAATTGATAAGGTTTTTGCAATACTCCTGCTTTATCGTAACGTGCAAATTCAGCGGTTTCGATAACTGCTCCATTTCTTCTTAAGTCAGCAAGATTACGGGAATAAATATCGCCACCTTCCCTTCTATCCAATAATACGCTAAAATCAAATCCTTTAAATGAAAACGAGTTAGTTAAGAATATTGTATGCTTAGGATTTGGATTGCCAATTTTTTCTACTCCAGATGTAGCTAAGGGTAGGCCAGCGGCTGATAAAATCATTCTTCCCAAACTATCCCTTCTATAAGCATTACCATAAATCTGTCCGTATTCATCACCCGCAACTAACCGTACATTTGGAGTTGTAAAGCCACCTAAAAAGATGTTGGCCACCCCCGGTGCAAGGGTTTCTACTATGGTTTTAGTTTTAGTATAATTAGCATTGATTGACCAAACGAACCCACTTGTAGTTTTAATCGGTATTAAACCCAATGTTATTTCAGTACCTTTTGTATTTAAAATTCCGGCATTTTTAAATACATTGGTAATTCCGGATGCGGCAGAAAACGGTACAGAAAATAATCCTTCAGTTAACTTTCTTTCATAATAATTAACTTCTAACATTACCCTGTTATTGAAAAGCGCTATATCAGTACCAATTTCTTTTTCCGTTGTAAATTCTGGTACCAAAAGAGGATCGCCGGCTAAATTGCTTATGGTAAGCCCAAGTTGGTTGTTAAAGGGAAAGGAAATACTAGGTCCAAATCCATCTGCCGGGCCAGCTTGTTCCAGATAATCTGAAGTGTTATATGGACCAGGGCTGTTGCCCACTTTTCCATAATTTGCCCTGATTTTTATAGCATTTACAATATTACTTTTTATGCCAGGGAAAATCTCAGTAGGATTAATACTTATTGCTGCCGCTGGATAAAAAACCGAATTATTATCAGGGGATAAAGTAGATACAAAATCGTTACGGGCTTTCACATTTAGTGAAACCCAGTTTTTATAATCTAGTACAAGATCACCGAATAAACCAAATATTCTTCTTTTAGAAAATCCAGTTGAAGGAAAAAAATTAGTCGCATTGCTTATTTGATCAAAACCACGAACTATTAAGGTTCTTCCAATCACCTGGGCATTTTCATTCTTATTTTCAACAATCTCATTTCCTAATGTAGCCGTTACACCAATATCACCAAATTTTTTAGTAGCATTTAACGTTACATATGAATTTAAGTTTCGACTATTATTACTTACGTCTATTACACCACCTAAACGTCCTGGGCTAGTATTGCCGCCTCCACGAGAACCTATTTCATCAAAGCCATGAGATTTAAAGTTAAAGAAATCGGCTCCTACTTTTACATCAGCATTTAGCCAATTGGTAAAATTATATCTAAGCCCTACATTAGCAAATAGCCTGTTTACTTCATCATTGTATCTTATATTTTCTATGCTCCAATAAGGATTATCCTCACCACCAAAAAATAATTGATTTCCAGCTGAATCCTTAAATGGTAAGCCAGTTAAATCGTAGCTACGCGGGGTAAAGAGTGATCTAAACACAGGGTTAGATAACTGATTACCTTGTTGGGTTCTTTTCGAACCAGTATTATTAAAATTGATAAAAGAAGTAATTGATAATTTTGTAGTTACGTCAGAATTAAAATTAAGTGTAAGATTATTTCTGTCTAATTTATTATTCCGGATAACATAGGTTTCAGCAGTATTGCCATACGAAAGCCTAAAAGTAGTTTTATCACTACCCCCACTAAAACTTATTGTGTTTTGCAGATTATAACCATTTTCGAAAATATCGCTTACATTATTTGGATAAGCCATTAAAGTCTCTTGCTTTCCAAAGAAATTAGTTACTGTTTGACCGGTAATTTCTGGTCCAAATGATGATGTAGATCTGTTGCTATAAACGCCGCCCGTACCCTGAGCATAAATATTTTGATATTCTGGTAAGCGATTTACCTGAACTATATTATACGAACTTGATAGTTCAACAGAACTTTTAGCTCTTCTTTTGCCTTTTTTAGTAGTAATAAGTATAACACCACCTGCACCTCGTGAACCATATAATGAAGTGGCTGCAGCCCCCTTAAGAACCGTCATACTTTCAATATCTTCGGGATTAAAATCAATTGCACGGTTAGTACGGGTAGGGCCATTCTGTAAGGTTGTTCCTCCGCCACTGTTATCAATAGGCACTCCGTCAACTACATACAACGGTGCACTTACCCCTGTTACAGAAGTATTACCACGAATTAATACCCGGGATCCCGTGAATCCTCCGCCTGAACCTTGTACTCTTACACCACTTACTTTTCCAACTAATGCATTGGTAATGTTAGTTTGTTTAACCGCAGTTAAATCTTCTCCGCTAATAACCGGGGTAGAGTAACCTAAGGTTTTTTTATCTCTGCGAATGCCAAAAGAAGTAACCACTACTTCCTGAAGATTAACATCACCGGCTTTTAAAGCGATCGTAAAATTGGTCTCACTTCCAATAGAAAGTTCCTGAGTGGCCATATTTACTGAGGAAACAACCAATGTATTAGCATTATTAGGAACGCTTAATGTAAAATTACCCTCAGAATTTGTAGTTGTACCAATCCTTGTACCCTTTACTACTACAGAAGCTCTGGGAACACCTATACCATTTTCATCATTAATCCGCCCTGTTATTGTACGATTTTGAGCGATGGAGCTTATCATTAGAAAAAATACAGCTGATAAGGTCAATAAAAGTTTTCTCATGTGTTTTTTATTTATTAATTAAAATTGGAACTTAATTATATATATAGTAAGACAGCGGTACACAAAAAATAGCTGCAATATTTCAATAATTAAATAAATTATATAAATTTTCTAAAGAATTATGTAAAACAAAAATCAGGGGGTAGGAGTGCTCTAAAGGTTAACAGGCACAAATATAATATATAGTTACAATTCTTTTATTCTATAAATATATTTTTATGTTAAACTGTTTTTTTCTTACCGGCTAATAAAAGAACGGGTAACAAAATCAAGTTGGTTAATGTTGCTACCAGCAAAGTTAATGAAGTAAGCCAACCCAGCGCCTGCGTACCACCAAATCCACTAAAGCAAAAAATTATAAAGCCTGCTATTAGAACCATTGAAGTATATAAAATACTTAATCCCGTATGCCGGATTGTATCACTTACAGTTTTTCTAACATCGTTATTATGCTCAGGAAGTTCTTGTTTATAGTTTACCAGAAAACGTATAGTAACATCAATTGCTATACCTAAGGCTACGCTGAAAATCAAAACGGTTGAGGGTTTTAGCCTAATACCCATCCAGCCCATTACGCCTGCTGTAACAATTAAAGGGATAATATTTGGTATAAGAGAGCAAAAAAGTATCCGGATAGATTTAAAAAGGTATAGCATACATAATGCTATTAATAAAAAAGCCCAAAGGATACTTTCTTTTAAACCATTTACAATAAATTTACTGCCCTCTAAAAAAGTAATACTGCTGCCTGTGAGTTGAACGTTATATTTTGAAGTGTCAGCAAAAAGCTCATCAGCCCTTTTTTGTATACCATTTAATATTACCGGAAGCCTTACTGTACCTACATCTGCCATATTAATACTGATCCTGGTACTTTGATTAGCGGTATCAATAAAACTTGAAACGAGGTTTGTCAGGCCGTTCTTTGGGGAAGCCGAATCTTTTTTAAATCTAAAATAACTTGACATAACCATAAAGTCACTGGAATTTGGTAAGCTATAATTTGCCGTATCCCCTTCAAAAGAAGCTTGCTTTAAAAATTTCATTGCTTCCGGTACTGATAAGGGGCGTGCCAATTCTTTTTGGGTAGAAATATATTGTGATAAAGAGTCTATTTTTTCAAATATTTCTAATCCGCGTTTTCTAATTCCATTCCGCTCTTTGGTATCAACAATAATTTCCAGTGGCAAAACACCATTAAAATTTTTTTCGAAGAACTTTAGATCACCATAAATCTTATCCGTTTCCGGGAGGTCTTCCACCATAAATGCTTCGGTTCGTAATTTTAGAACACCCATTATTGAAAAGGCAAGTACTACCAGTGTAACGCCGTAAACAATTGCTTTATGGTGCAATACCCACTGATCTATTCTTAATAATAACGCAGTTAACCATTTATTATCAAGGTATTTGATTTGCGAATTTTTGGGTGTTGGCAAATAGCTTAATACAGCCGGTAATAAGATAAATGATATAACAAATATCATCATGATGCTGATACCCGCAACTGCTCCAAACTCTTTTAAGATAGCACTTTTAGTAAGTGCAAATACAGCAAAACCAATAGCTGCAGTTATGTTACAAAATAAAGTAACAACCCCCATTTTGCTTACCATATCAATCAGGGATTGTTCTTTGTTGCCGGTTGCCCTAAAGGTTGAATGATATTTATTGAGGAAGTAAATACAGTTTGGAATACCTATTACTACTATTAAAGGAGGAATGAGGGCAGTTAATAGCGTTATTTTATATCCGAATAAATGTAAAAGGCCAAAGCTCCATATAACCCCTATCAATACTACTGCTAATGACAGCAACATAGTACTCACTGATCTAAAAAATATTAATAATATTATTGCTGACAGCGCCAACGAGCCGAGCAAAAACCATTTCATTTCTGTTTTTATTCTATCGGCAACTAATGTTTTTATTAAAGGCAGCCCGCTTAACCGTGTTTCAATTTTTGTTGCTTCTGTAAAAGCATTTGTTTTTACAATTATGTTTTTTACAATTTCAGTTCTTAATGAAGAATTTAAAGCAACCTTATTAATTCGAACGCCAACAACGTAGGCATTGCTTTCAGGATTATATAATAGTGTTTTGTAAAAAGGCAGACTTAAAAAAACATTTTTACCACTGTCCAGTTCTTCCTGGGTGGTTATTGTTTTTGAAAATATAGGAATAGAAATTAATTTTTCGGAAGCCGAATCTTTTATAAGGTTTACTGCTGAAGAAACACTTAAAGCATCTTCTACATGTGGAATTTTTTTAAGCTCTTCTACAAGTTTATTAAACGCATTAAAAGTATTTAATTCAAAAAATTTATCAGTCTGTACTCCAATAACCAACAGGTTTCCATCATCTCCAAATTTTTCTCTAAAGGATAAATATTGCTGATACTTTGGATTATCTGTAGGGATCGCTTTAGCAAAATCGTAGCTCAGTTTAACCTTACTTGCAAAATATGCCATTAAACCAGTTAGAGCCAGTAAAATAACAAGGAGAGGGAGTCTGAATTTTAGAACAAAAATTGCAAGGTGTTTCCACATAAGAGAAAAAATTAATACTGGTAAAGATAGTAATCAGTAGATAAAGTTTGTAAAGTATATAAAAGTTAAAAGGTATAGCAGATGCCAAAAAATAAAATTTCCTTGCGATTAATTTACCTTGTTGTAAAATTAGTGGCTGGCATAAATTCCATTAATATTTTTGATCCCAAAACTCAGCAGTCAACACATTATGATACAGACAACAAAGGCGATTGTATTACGTTCTATAAAATATGGAGAAACGTCAGTGGTAGTTAATATTTTCACTGAACTTTTTGGCATACAATCTTATCTTGTTAATGGGGTACGGTCTTCAGGCAAAACTTTGAAAGCTAATTTTTTTCAGCCATCATGTATGTTGGAAATGCAGGTGTATCACAATGAATTAAAAAATCTACAGCGGATAAAAGAATACAAATGGAACTATTTATATAAAAATATTTTAAGTGATGTTACCAAAAACTCGGTTGCGTTATATATGGTTGAGCTTTTGCAAAAATGTTTAAAACAACCGGAAAATAATATTGATCTTTTTGAGTTTACCGAAGATGCCTTTGTGCAATTGGATATAGCAGATATCGCAGTTACAGCCAACTTTCCTTTATATTTTTGTTTACATCTCAGTCATTTTTTTGGGCTAAAACTGGAAGATGATTATTCAGAAAATAATTCTATATTGGATTTAGTGGAGGGCAGATTTGTAAAGCATACTCCACATCACCCCCATTTTTTAGAGAAGAATTATAGTTACTATATCTCTCAACTATTAAAAGCGCAACATCCGGATGAATTGATAGAAATTAAATTAAATAAAGCTATGCGAAAAGATATGCTGTTTGCTTTACAGAATTTTTATGGGTTACACATTCAGGATTTTGGCACCATGAAAACATTACCTGTTTTACATGAAATACTATCTGCATAAAGATTTGTTCCTTATTACTCTAAAGTATTTAGATAATTCTTTTTATGGATGAGTCAGCACTCAATTGTAAACCTTCCACGTTTTCTAATAAGACTAAACCTGGTTTTTTTCCTTTTTCAAAACTGCCTAACTTTTTTTCCATTTCCAATACTTTTGCTCCATTAATTGTAGCCCATTGCAGCATAACTTCCAGGGTAATATCTGGAACTATTTTTTGAATTGTTTTCATTTCATCCAATAAATTTAAGCTTGAATTGCTTGCCAGGCTATCTGTTCCTAACACTATGTTACAGTCATTCTTTAAAAATAATTCTACAGGAGGTAACCGGTCCTCAATGTATTTATTAGCGTTAATACATAGGCAGAAATATGTTTTTTCAAAATTTTCCTGTTCTTGTTTAATGAAATCAATATCACTTTGCTTTGTAAAAGTATTATGCACTAAAATGATCTTATCAGCCGGTATCAAATTACTATATGAGGTTTGCAGACTGGATTTTTTAGTTGGCTGATGATGGGAATTGTCAAGCTTCATCATTTCATACATTCTTACAAAATCTCCTGTTCCATGCTGAAAAAATTCATCTTCAAATAAAGTTTCCTGGTTGTGAATACTTACAATCTTATTTCTAAAATAGGGGATAATAAGGCGCCATAATTCATTGGTGACTGAGTATGGGGCATGCGGAATAAGCGATTGCTGATTTACAACTTTCAGTTGATGGCTGTATTCATTTAAAATTTGTAACGATCTCTCAAACCTTTGTTGCGAAACAGTTGGTACCCATCCACTAGCTTCAATAAAATTATAATACGCTAACTTTTTTTTCAGTTTTTGTGGCAGTGATAATAGATTATTGCATATATCACCTACCGCTACAATCCCATTTAAAAGCATTTCATTCTCTGCTTTTTCAATTGCATCCAAAATTTGCTCTTCAGCAATATGCCTGGTATTTACTACGCTACATACAAAATCAACTAAACCGGTTTTCTCCTGAATTTTGCCTTTCAAATGTGATAATTCCAGGTGGCAATGTGCGTTTATAAACCCTGGAGAAATTATTCCTTTGTAATATTCTATATCGTCGCCTGCATGTTCTTCATTAATAATCGCATCTATTTCACCGTCTTGTGTTGTAATAAGAACCTTACTGCTTCCCAGCATTTCTGTTCCTGTAAATAAATTATCTGCTTTAAATTTTCTATACAAAGTGATTAGCCGTTATCATGTAAATTTGCTGAAATTTTTTGAAGAGGATGGAAATATTAAATATATGGGATGTAAAATTCTCCCCTTTTTGGGGAATTAGAGGGGGTTATCAATGTTAGAGAAACTTGAAGGCATAAAAGCAAGATTTGATGAATTGGGCGTTGCATTAACCAATCCGGAAGTTGTTGGTGATAATAAAAAATTCACAGCAATAAGTAAAGAATACAGAAGCCTTGAAAAAATTGTAAAGGTTCGTAATGAATATGCCAAAGTGTTGGATGATATCGAATTTAATAAAGAAGTATTAAATAGTGATGATACAGAAATGAGGGATTTGGCTAAGGAGGAACTTCCCGCTTTGCAGGATAAAAAAGAAAGTCTGGAAAAACATATTCGTACAATGCTTATTCCTAAAGACCCGCAAGATGAAAAAAATTGCATTTTAGAAATAAGAGCAGGAACCGGTGGTGATGAGGCTTCTCTTTTTGCAGGGGATTTAATGCGAATGTATTTGAAATATTGTGAAAAGAAAGGCTGGAAAACCATATTACTAAGTGAAAGTGAGGGAACTGCAGGTGGGTATAAAGAAGTTCAATTAGAAGTTACGGGAGAGGATGTTTACGGAACTTTAAAGTTTGAAAGCGGTGTTCATCGGGTGCAGAGAGTTCCGGATACTGAAGCCAGTGGAAGAGTACACACCAGTGCTGCAACTGTTGCAGTAATGCCAGAAGCTGAAGAAGTTGATGTTCAGGTAAATGAAAGTGATGTAAAAATGGAGACTGCCCGAAGTGGTGGAGCTGGTGGCCAAAACGTAAATAAAGTGGAAACCAAAGTATTTTTAACCCATCTTCCTACTGGTATTGTTGTAGTTTGTCAAACTGAACGCTCACAATTGGGAAACCGGGAAAAGGCTATGCAGATGCTGAGGACAAAGCTCTATGAAGAATCTGTTCGTAAGCAGGAAGAGGAAATTTCCAGGCATAGAAAAAGTTTAGTGCTTACCGGCGACCGATCGGCTAAAATAAGAACCTACAATTATCCGCAAGGCAGAGTAACTGATCATCGCATTGGGCTCACTATATATAATTTGGATAATGTTCTAAATGGTGGAGTTCAAGAATTTATCGAAGCCTTGCAATTTGCTGAGAATTCTGAAAAACTTACTTCACAGAATTAATACCTACTAAGTACCTTCATTTTACATAATAATTTTATTAATACCCCAAAGGAAAATTTTTGGCATCTGTTTTGTATTGTAATAATCCTAAGTCTTAAAAGTCAATTTTCTCATAAGCAGTTAGTTTTGGTAAACGGACCTTGTTTCTACAGGGTCCTTTCTTTTTATAACAACTCATAATGCTTTTTCTGAAATTCAGTTTTTTCACTTGCCAACCTCATAAAAGCCTATCTAACATCTCTAACCATTATCTTTGCGTAATTAGCCTTACAAAATTTAAGATTGAGCGTAGAAGCAACAAATAGAAAATCATTTTTCAAAAAAATTAGAGGACAGGATGATGGCGTTAAAGCTGAAATGAGCTTTATAGACCATCTGGAGGTATTAAGATGGCATATTATGCGTGCGGCTATTGCCCTATTTGTAGCTGCAATTACAATTTTTGTATTTATTGACTGGATATTTGATAACGTTATTTACGCTCCTGCAAGAGAAAATTTTGTTACTTATTCTGCCTTGTGCAATTTGAGCCACACATTAAAACTAGGAGATGCACTCTGCATGCCCCCGGTAAAAATCCCTTTACTTATAAATACGATAGGGGGATCTTTTTCTTCAGCAATTAGTATATGTATAATGGGCGGATTAATTATTGCTTTTCCTTATTTATTGTGGGAAGTGTGGCGTTTTATTAAGCCTGCGTTATCGCCCAAAGAATTAAAATATGCCTGGGGAAGTACGTTTTGGATTTCACTTTGTTTTTTTACCGGTGCAGCCTTCGGATATTTTTTGCTTGCTCCTTTTACCTTCAATTTTTTAGCCTCATTTAAATTAGGTACGTTAGGTTCACAAACCTATTTACCAAGCCTTAGTGATTACATCGATACGCTTGTAAATATTATGCTTGGGTGCGGTATTGCTTTTGAACTTCCGGTAATAGCATATGTACTTTCTAAAATTGGGCTAATAACTCCAACTTATTTGAGAACCTATCGTAAATATGCTTACATCATTATCTTGATTGTGGCCGGTGTAATCACACCTTCACCGGATTGGACCAGTCAATTAATCGTTGGGATTCCTCTTATTTTTCTTTATGAAATAAGCATTTTCATTTCTGCCCGGGTACATAAAAAAAGGATTGTAGAAGAAAAGCAATGGGATTAATTTTTAATAAGTTAAATAATATTCAACTTTTTTAAAATTGATTGTGTGTATAATCCCTTGAATTATATTTGGTAATTGCAAACCAGTTAATGAAAAACTATCCCTTACACATCTTTATTCTTTTAGTATTTTCTTTGTTATTTTTTTCATTTAGCAAACCAAAAAAGAAGAAAACTGTAAACAAATCATCAACCTCTTTACCTAAACATTCATCAGCAAAATCTGAAACCAAGAATAATCCTTATCATATCATCATTGATAAATCAGATTACGAATTAAAGGTGTATGATGCTGAAGGTTGGTATGCCACTTATCCTGTAGTTTTTGGCAGCAAAGATCAGAGTGATAAATATATGGAAGGAGACAAGAGGACGCCTGAAGGCACTTTTAAGGTTTTATTCAAAAAAATAAATCCTAAATGGGGCCCACAATTACTCCTTGATTATCCTACTCCCGAAAGTATAAAAAGATTTAATTCCCGACAGTTACAAGGCCTTATTCCCAAAAGTGCAAGAATAGGCAGCGGTATTGCTATTCACGCTACCCGGCCACACGAAGAATGGACCGTTGATTACTATCAAAACTGGACAGACGGATGTATTTCCCTAAAATATACAGAGGCAAAAGACCTGTATAGTTATATACCTAACGGTACACCTGTTACTATACAAAAATAAAACTGAGATTTATTTAATGTAAGAATTTGATGGAGAAATTAATCATCAATAAATATGAGGCACCCATCTCCGTAACTTAAGAATCTAAAATCATTCGCAAGTGCATATTGGTAAATACTTTTCCAATCGTTAGCAATGGCTGCAATTAACAATAATAAAGTTGATTTAGGCTGATGAAAATTCGTGATCAGTGCATTTGCAATTTTACATTTATAACCAGGAGCAATTAGAATTTGTGTTTTAATAAATAGCTTTTGCAGGTCATTATTTTTCATCCATTTTATAAGTGACATCAGAGCGATTTTTGCTTCTATATTTTGATCAGTTAAAGGTTCATCATAAACATCCCATTGTTTTATTTCCAAATCCTCCAACCGGCTATCATTGTTTAGAAAAGATTTTACACCCATCCAATACAAGCTCTCTATTGTTCTTAATGAAGTAGTTCCTGTTGCGATAATATTTCCTTCAAGATTTGCTAAAATATTTTCTATTGTAGAAATAGAAACATCAATCCACTCTGCATGAATTTCGTGAGATTCCATTATCTCAGCTTTAACCGGTTTAAATGTTCCGGCTCCAACATGCAGGGAAACAAAATCTGTTGTAATATTCTTATTCTTGAAAGAAGAAAATACTTTCGGCGTAAAATGCAAGCCAGCTGTGGGTGCTGCTACCGATCCTTTGTGCTCAGCAAAAATAGTTTGGTATCTTTCTTTATCAGTGTCTTTAATTTCTCTTTTAATATATGGGGGCAACGGAATTTCTCCTGCCTGTTCTATTATTTCAGCAAACGTGTAATGAGAAGGTTGCCAGCTGAATTCAGTAATATAGGCATCCCGTAATTTTTCTTTAAGAGTAGCAGTTAACATTACCTCCTCATTATTTATATTGAGTTTCTTTTCTAAACTGCCTTCTTTCCATTTGCTTGCTCCACCAATCATACATTTCCATTTTGAGGATGCAGTTTTATCTAACACTGTTACATATTCGGTATATACAGCTAACGGTTCTAAACAAAATATTTCAATAGATCCACCAGTATCCTTTTTAAATACAATTCTTGCAGGAATAACTTTGGTATTATTAAAAATAAGAAGAGAATTTTGAGGAATATGATCTGCGATGTCCTTATAAATTACTTCGTTAAATTTCTCTTGTTTAAGAATTAATAATTTGGATTGATCTCTTTCGGCAAGTGGATGGAGTGCTATTTTTTCAGCTGGTAAATGATAAGTAAAATCATTTATAGAAAGGTATCTGGGATGCATTAAATTTTCCCTTTTTGAATTTCTTCCACAATTGCAGGATCTAACAAAGTTGTTGTATCACCTAAATTTTTTGTTTCGCCTTCTGCAATCTTTCTTAAAATTCTACGCATTATTTTACCACTTCTGGTTTTTGGCAAACCATTCACAAATTGAATTTTATCAGGTTTTGCAATTGCGCCAATAACTCTGCTAACTGTTTGAAAAATATCTTTGCGGGTAAGATCTTCATCAACATGCATGTTACTGTAAATAACAAAAGCATAAATGCCCTGTCCTTTGATATCATGCGGATAGCCTACCACTGCGCTTTCTATTACGCCTGAATGCATATTGATGGCATTTTCCACTTCTGCGGTACCAATGCGATGGCCGCTAACATTTAAGACATCATCTACTCTTCCTGTGATACGGTAAAAACCATCTTTATTTTTTAGTGCTCCATCTCCTGTAAAATAAAGGTCTTCATATGTTGCAAAATAGTTTGTTCGGCATCGTTCGTGGTCTCCATAAGTTGTTCTCAGGATAGATGGCCAAGGGGCCCTGATACAAAGGTTGCCTTTCATTAAACCCTCTTCATCCGGCTCGGTAACTTCTTTACCTTTTTCATCTACTAAAAGAGGCTGCACCCCGGGCATAGGTAATGTGGCCCAACCAGGTTTTGCAGGAGTAATTCCAGCTAAATTAGATATTAAAATTCCACCGGTTTCTGTTTGCCACCATGTATCCACAATGGGGCATTTTCCTTTTCCAATATTTTCATCATACCAATTCCACGCTTCTTCATTAATTGGTTCACCAACGGTTCCTAACACTTTTAATGATGAAAGATTTTTTCCTTTTAATGGTTTTAAACCATAGCTCATTAAACTTCTTATCGCGGTGGGTGCAGTGTAAATTGTATTCACTTTATATTTATCCACTATGTCCCAAAACCTTCCGGCATCCGGCCATGTTGGTATGCCTTCAAACATTACACTTGTAGCGCCGGCACTTAATGGACCGTATAAAATATAACTATGCCCTGTTATCCATCCTACATCTGCTGTACAAAAAAATATATCTCCCGGTTTATATTGAAAAACATTTAGAAAAGTATAGTTGGTCCACACCATATAACCTGCACTGCTATGTACAACACCTTTTGGTTTACCTGTGGAACCAGAAGTATATAATATAAAGAGAGGATCTTCAGCGTCCATCTCCGTTGCAGGCATTGTAATAATATTATCTTTCTCTATTTGCGATTCAGCATGCTCCATTTCATCTTCCCACCAAACATCTCTTCCTTTTAGCATTGAGATAGGAGTTCTTGTTCTAGTATAAACGATAACCCTTTTTACGGTTTTATTTCCAATTAATGCATCATCTATTATTGATTTTAAAGGAATGTCTTTCCCACCACGATAGGCTCCATCGCATGTAACGATAAACTCTGCCTGTGCATCATATAACCTGTCAGCAATACTTTGGGCAGAAAACCCTCCAAATATCACACTGTGAATAGCACCAATTCTGGCGCAACCCAATACTGCATAAGCCAGTTCTGGAACCATTCCCATATATATACAAACTCTATCGCCTTTTTTTACCCCGTTATTAATAAGCACCTGAGCAAACTGGCAAACTCTTTTATGCAGACGGGAATATGTTACCACCCGGGTCCGCTCTTCAGAATTATTTGGCTCCCAAATGATTGCAGGTGTATCCCCAAGTTTTTCCAAATGACGGTCAATACAATTTTCAGTGATATTTAATTTTGCCCCTTTAAACCATTCAATTTTTGGTTCTTTAAAATTCCAGTCAAGTACTTTATCCCACTTTTTTCTCCAGGTAAATTGTTCGGCAATTTCTGCCCAAAAACCTTCAGGATCCTCTACACTTTTTTTATAAGCAGTATTATATTCTTCTAAAGATTTTATTTGATAAGGGTATGACATCTAAAAAATTATTACTCAAATTAAACAAGGTCCAACTTATAAAATCATGGCATTGTAAAATGCATCCTGGATCTTCCCTCTCACATTCATTCTTAATAATTTTAAATTTTCACCGCCATCAGGGTTTACCCGGTTACTTAAAAAAACATATACAATATTATATTTTGGATCTGCCCAAACGCACGTGCCTGTATAACCCGTATGGCCAAATGTAAGCGGAGATGCTAATTTAGAAGGATAGGGGTCTTTTAATGTTGCATTATCTTTTTCCGGTTTATCAAAGCCAAGTCCCCTGCGGCTTATCGTGCTATTGTAAGAAGTAAATAACTTAACAGTCTCCTGTTTTAGAAATTGTTTTCCATTCATGGTGCCGCCATTCACTAACATCTGCATAATTACTGCAAGGTCATAGGCATTACTAAATAGCCCTGCATGGCCTGCCACACCTCCAAACATCGCTGCCCCGGGATCATGAACATCTCCACGAAGAGGTTGTAAACGAAAAGATTTTTCCCTTTCGGTAGGAACAATTCTATTCAATGTAAATCTTTCCCTGGGTTTAAATCCTGTAGCAGTAAGCATCAACGGATCATAGAATGTTTTCTTTACATAATCATCTAAAGTTTGCCCGCTAATGGCTTCAACAATTTTTCCTAAAAAAATAAAGTCGTTATCACTATATACATATTTTTCGGAAGGCCCTATTTTACTGTCCAATATTCTTTTATATATTGTATCCCTCCAATCAGTTCGTATATATAAGTTTTCTGCCACACGAATGCTAAAGGAATCGGTTTGCCTGTTTGAATAAATTTTTGATAGGGGTAGTTTTGTAACACTGTCGATCGTTTCTTTGTAGAAAGGTATAAAGGAAACCAGCCCCCCCTGGTGCAATAAAATATTTTCTATCAGAAGGTTTTCTTTATTAGTCCCTTTTACCCAGGGCAGATAATCACCTATTTTTTTTTTTAGATCGAGCTTTCCTTGATCATATAATTTCATAACTGCTACTGTAGTTGCACAAATTTTAGTTACTGAAGCCATATCAAATACCGATTGCAACGTAACAGGATCGGGTTTATCATAATCATATTTTCCAAACGCTTTTTGATAGGCTATTTTTCCATCCTTTACTGCCAAAACCACAGCACCCGGGGTTGCACCGCTGGCAATTGCATCCTCAGCAATGGAATCTATAACATTTAGTTTAACCGGGTCAAGGCCAATCGATATGGGGTTAACAACGGGTATCAAATTATTATTAAGAGCGATACCACTTCCATATTTATAATTATCACATACAGTAACAGGTAGTTTTCCTTTAGGAGTAAGCTTCCCTTGTAATAGATCCGCTGCCGCATTCTGTGTGATAGCGTCATCTTCATAGCACGCAATTAAATTTTTAGTATCACAAAAGTTTTTAATTGCATAGGGATTGCCAAAAATAAATGTAATGCTCTTGGTTTGTTGCTGCAGTTGTTGAGCAAGATCAATAGCAGGCTTATTTATCCCAAAGTTATTTGCGGGGTAACGGTTATATCCGTGGATGCCTATTACAACTGATTTATACCGCTTTTTTATTAATGCCACTGTTGATAAAATTCTTCCTGCATCCTGTTTGTAATTGAAATAGAACACGTCAGCATTAAAATCACTCCTCATTCTTTTTGCAAAAGTATTATCACCAGACAAGCCTATGCCCACATAAGCAATGTCTTTTATATTTTTATTTTTTTGCACGTTCACTTGCAACGGGAAAAATTGATCATCTTGTTTATTTAAAAGAGTAATGGCATTTTCAGCAACCAATCTTTTCATGCCATTTACTTTGCTGTTTAAATCTGTAGTTAGGTTTGCTGTATTAATTGGTAATGCATTGCTTAACCCATACATATATTTAGCTGCTAATATTTTCTTACACTTTTGATAAACATCATCCCAGGTGAGCTGTTTTTTATTTATCGCCTCTTTTATTGCTTTAATACTTGCTGGCACATCTTCAGGAAGGCAGAGCATATCATTACCTGCAATAACTGACTGCACTGAGATTTCTCCGCCGGGAAAGTATTTTGTAACACCTTTCATTTCTAAAGCATCAGTAAAACTTAATCCCTGGTAGCCCATTTCATTTCTTAATAATTCAGTCACATTATTCTTTGAAATTGAAGTAGCAAGATTAGCAGTATTGTCAATTGCAGGAATATACAGATGTGCAATCATAACGCTTCCCACCCCAGCCTTAAACATTTCGCGAAAGGGATATAACTCCAGCGAATCTAATTGGGCTCTTGTTTTATTTATTACCGGGAGATCCTGATGTGAATCAACCGCTACATCTCCATGGCCGGGAAAATGTTTCGCTGTTGCCATTACACCAACATCCTGCATTCCTTTCATGTACTGTACTCCATATAAGGAAACCTTGTATTTATCTTCTCCAAATGACCTGTCATTAATTACGGGGTTGTCAGGATTGTTATTGATATCCACAACGGGGGCATAATTAACCTGAATACCAGCTCGCTTACATTGTTCACCTACAATTTTTCCATATTGATAAATAATAGAAGCATCCTCAACTGCGCCTAACATCAGTTGATGGTTTAATGGAATTACACTATCCATACGCATTCCCAATCCCCATTCTGCATCTATAGAAATCAATAATGGTGTTTTGGCAAGCTTCTGATAACTATTAACAATATTTGCCTGTTTAACGGGAGGCCCCTGAAACAAACAAACACCGCCAACATTGTATTTTGTAATTAACTCATTTACTTCTTTATCATAATACACAACGCCTTTGGGGGTTATGGCACTACCCCTCACTATCATAAGTTGTGCTATTCTTTGATCATTGTTGAGTGTATTAAAAACACTATCTGCCCATTGTAATGCAGCAGGTGATGTTGGATATTGACCGAAAGAAGCAAAAGAGGTAGCCACTAAAATCAAAACAGTAAACAATTTTTTCTTCATATAAGTTTTATTAAAAAGCGCATCACAAGTTACTCGAATTACAAATTGAAATTTATTACGTAAAAAATGAATTTTTATAATTCTTTTATTGATATATAAATATTTTGTGGAGCAGGTTCATCTCCTCCAAAAAAAGGGTATAGCTTATATCCCTTAGCTAAAACTGTAGCACTGGCCCGTGGCAAAGAATCTGTAATTCCATTTAATAAAAAAACATAACTTCTGGGTGTTACTTTTATCGTATAATTATTTTCAGATCCGATACTTACACTTCCTAATTCTTTGAAAATAATCAGCCCATTATTATGAACAAATCCAAATATCCTAAGTGCATTATCGCTCCACCTCCAGCCAAATCGTGCACTAAAATCCTGGTGTTGTGAATTGTTATCGGAAAAGCCGTAAAGCTTATTAATGTCAGATTGATTAGAGGGGTCTGTGGTTTTATAGATGGCTGTACTGTCAAATTTGGCAACAAATTTTAGTTCAGAATATTCAATAGAAATAAATCGGTTTTCATCACTACTATGTTGCCCTTGACGTATAGTATATTTTGAGAAACCCGATTCATTTTGAATGTCAGTTTTTTTAGAACAGGCAGCTATAATCACG
>JBBJOK010000004.1:6541-8489 GCA_037721545.1 Chitinophagaceae bacterium | reverse complement strand
GAAACCCGATTCATTTTGAATGTCAGTTTTTTTAGAACAGGCAGCTATAATCACGCAAATGATCACAAAGCTTGTAATTTTTTTCATGGCATGAAGATATGGGTAAATGCACAGTTTTGTCATCTGCAATATTAATTTGTATAGTGCTAATTTCGCGTTAGTAAAATCATAACATTGCCCGATATCGTTCAACTATTACCTGAGAATATAGCAAATCAAATTGCTGCAGGAGAAGTAATACAGCGGCCTGCCAGTGCTGTTAAGGAATTGCTTGAAAATGCAGTGGATGCAGGAGCAACAGAAATAAAATTGTTTGTTAATGATGCCGGCAAGGCGCTAATACAAGTTATAGATAATGGTGAAGGCATGAGTGAGACCGATGCCCGAATGTGTTTTGAACGTCATGCTACTTCAAAAATTAAAAATATAGAAGATCTATTTCATATAAAGACGATGGGTTTTAGAGGGGAAGCACTGGCAAGTATAGCGGGGGTGGCGCAGGTAGAATTAAAAACAAAAAAAGCAGAAGATACAACGGGAACGTATATTGAAATTGAAAACAGCGTTGTAAAAACTCAGCAACCTATAGCAATCCATCAGGGCACTTCTATTGCTATGAAAAATTTATTTTTTAATGTGCCTGCCCGTAGAAATTTTTTAAAAAGCAATGCATCTGAATTACGGCATATTGTTGATGAGTTTATTAGAGTTTCCATGGCTTTTCCTGAACTTTTTTTTTCATTATCCTCCAATGGTCAGCAGGTTTTTCATCTGGAAAAAGGGTCATTAAAACAGCGAATTGTTCAAATTCTTGGAACTAATTACAATGCTAAACTGGTGAGTGTGCAGGAAGAGACGGATTACATGAATATATATGGCTTTGTTGGGAAACCCGAAACTGCCAAAAAAACCAGGGGCGATCAGTATTTTTTTGTAAACAATCGGTTTATTAAAAGTGCCTATCTTAATCATGCTGTTATGAATGCTTTCAGTGATATGATAGCCAGAGACAGCTTCCCCATGTACGCATTGTTTATTGATCTGGACCCTTCCCGACTGGATATTAATGTTCATCCTACTAAGCAGGAAATAAAATTTGAGGATGAAAAAATCATTTATGCATTTGTACAATCAGCAGTAAAACATGCATTGGCTCAGTTTAGTGTTACACCAACTTTAGATTTTGATCTTGATGTTTCCATTCAGCAATCAGATGCGGTGAGTAAACCTTTCACAAATGATCAAAGATCAGCAGCGACTTCCTCATCATTGTACAAAACATTTACGCAAAAGCACCAGGCTCATTTTATTGAAAGCAAAAGTGATCTAAAAGACTGGCGTAGTGATTTATCAGCGGGAAGTGAGCAGCTATCAAACGTTGATAGGGAGAATACAATAGACACAGAGCCTCTTGCAGATAGAAAGTTACCACAGGAGATTTTTGAACAAAAAAATACTGATACAAAGCCTACCAACAATAATTTTATTCAATTACACAATACTTTTATAATTGCAGAAAACAGAAATGGATTTATTGCAATACACCAGCAAAATGCACATGAAAGAATTTTGTACGAAAAATTTTTAAATGCGATCAAAGGCAAACCAATCTCTACACAAAGGAGCATGTTTCCTTTAACGATTGAGGTTGCTGCTGCCGATACAGTTTTACTAACTGAATTATTGGATGATCTTAAGTTGTTGGGTTATTTAGTGGAACCTTTTGGTAATAATACTTTTGTTATTCAGGGAACACCAGCAGATGTGTCTCAGGGAAATGAAAAAGAAACGATGGAAAAAATGCTGGATCAATATAAACATTATAGCAATGATCTTAAATTTAATAAGCGTGAGAAACTACTTCGCTCTATGGCCTGGCAACAATCTGTAAAATCGGGCATTTCATTAGATCAAAAAGAAATGAGTTCTATTCTAAATGACCTGTTTA
>JBBJOK010000004.1:5305-6441 GCA_037721545.1 Chitinophagaceae bacterium | reverse complement strand
TTGCCTGATATTTATCAAAAACTTCTCTATTGCCTTGCGTACCGGAGTAGCGGGCGACAAAAAGTTTCCTGCTAATACTGAGAAGATCAATAATTTATTTTGTTTAGTTATAAGGAAACCGCTAAGTGCCACGTGATTACTGAGTGTGCCGGTTTTGGCAAAAATATACCCACTGTCTTTTTTATATAGAGAAGACAAGGTTCCTTCCCCACCAGTTGGTAATATCACTTTTAACCTTTCAAAGCCAAAATCATTTTTTAATTTTTTTAAGAGATATATATAATCTTTTGGAGTTACAAGGTTGTATCGGCTCAGCCCGCTTCCATCTACCCATCTGGGTTTATGAGGAATATCTTTAAGGTCAGTTTTTAAAAGTGTATCGATCATTTTACGATCGTTCATATAACCAAGCTTTTCATTACTTGCCATTAATAATGTTTGTTCAGCAAAAAAATTATCGCTTCGATGCATCATAATTTTAAAAAATGAATCTGAAGGTTGCGAATAAATTGTTTTGAAATTATTAGTGGGATTGGATTGAGAAATAGAAACCTGAACATTCAAGGTGTCTTTTAAAAGTTCTGCTGTAGTTGCAACACCGTTAGTTACAAAGGGCAAATCTATTTCCCTGTTTTTTTCTTTTCCCAAAGTTATTTCATAAATATTCTCGTCCCTTTTACGGTCAACTGAAAAAATATTTCTACTCGTATCAGTACTAACATTAATTTTCCAATTTACTTTTGGATTGGAATATACCAGATTTCCTTTCAGATTGCTTTCTGTCGGAGTATTTTTTATTTGAATCCATTTTATCAGATTACCATAAATAGGAAACGCACTTCTCTCAACTGTATAATCTGATGTATAATCATCCCATGGCCATCCAAACCCAAGGGAATTCGATTTCCATTTATTATTAAGAATTACGATCGCTTTATTTTTTTCTTTTAATAGAGAAAAAGCCTTTTGAATTTTAAAATCACGATGTAAAAATGTAGGATCTCCCGTTGGTTCTATTGTAATACTGTTCTGATCTTCATAATATTTAAATGCAGTCAAACTATCTCCCAAATATTTCATGCCTGCATATAACGCAAACAATTTTGTGTTACTGGCGGGTACAAAATATTTTTCAT
>JBBJOK010000004.1:1730-5205 GCA_037721545.1 Chitinophagaceae bacterium | reverse complement strand
GGTATTTCATTATTACTTGCATTTACATAATCTTTATAACTGCAGGCAATCATTTTTTTATCGGGGAGCTGCATCCACCATCTGCCCGTTTTTTTGCTTTGTAAAAAAGTTGTATCCATATCCGTAAACGCTGTATGAAACTCATTAAAATTATATTTGTCTTCAGGTAAAGCTTCCTGTTTACTTCTGCTTTTGCCATCCACAAAATACCAGATCATTTGCGCAATTTGCTTAGCTGTTAATTCATTTATATCATTGGCAGGGTTAAAACCATAAATACCCATAGATGTTAATGCAGTACTCATGCCTGCAAACCTGGTAAGCATGCAGGCTTCTTCGCCGGTAAAGCCATTTGGGCTACATAGGTTTGCAGGTGCATCTGCTGATCTTATTGCAGAAATATCAATGCTTAATAAATTTGTATTTCGTAAAACAGGTTCCATTTCTTCAATACTCTCCTTAGCCATGCCAACACGGTAACAATCAAAACGAAGTTTATCCAATACTTCAAGCATGCGGGGATGTACTAAATAGCTTTGGAATCCAATATGATTATAATGTTTTACAACGTTTGGTTCACTTGTAAGCATCTCCATTAAAAAACCTTCACTTCTTATTGTTGAATCAGTCTTAAGGTCAATTATAGCATCAACAACACTTGCCTCTATATTTTGGTTCAATTCTTTATAGGCAAAATATTGGGCTAATGTGATGTCGTGGCTCCCGCCCAACAGTATAACCGTTTTTCCCATTCTGATCAATTCTGCCAAAACCGTTTTAATGGCTGCATAAGTATCAAAAATTGTTTCGCCAGATTTTATGTTTCCAATATCTGCAATTTGCACATCGGTATGCCAAAAATGTAACTGATAAAATTGTTTCCTGATTGCGTCAGCAGCATCGTTATTATCCATCGTCTCATGGCCAAGTATTCCAACTAACACAATATCGGTTTCTTCAAGGTCTGGCAGCTCATCTTCATAAAAAGAAATAAAATTTGCTAATTGCCCATCACTATACCCTTTGTCATCATTAAACGAAGCAGGGTTTATCGGCTCTAAATATTCATGCAGGTCGTACATTCTTACTTGTATAATTTTGCAACAAACCTAAAAGATAAATCTGATAATCATCCTGATAATTATGGGTAGAGATTTGAATGGTGCATTCGCTTATTTTTGCAGGAATGGAAGCCTTGTTACAACAAATAGAAATTTATAAAAAAGAAATTGCTGAATTCGTATTGGAAGATAAAAATGCTGCGGAAGCATTTCGGATAAAATATTTAGGTTCGAAAGGGTTGGTTAAAAATGTAATGACGGAAATCAAAAATATTCCGAATGAAAAGAAAAAAGAGTTTGGACAGATATTGAATGAGTTTAAAATTTTTGCCGAGAGCAGGTTTGAGGAATTGAAAAATGTTACCAGTAACCAGTTACCGGAAACTGGTATCCAGATAGATCTCACATTGCCGGGAGATCAATTGCCTTTAGGAAGCCGGCATCCACTAAGTATTGTAAAAAATAAAATTATTTCAATTTTTCAGCGTCTCGGTTTTGCAGTCGCCGAAGGGCCAGAAATAGAGGATGACTGGCATAATTTTTCAGCGCTAAATCTTCCGGAAGATCACCCTGCAAGAGATATGCAGGACACATTTTATATTTCTCAAAACCCCGACTGGATGCTGCGTACACATACCAGCAACGTACAGGTAAGAGAAATGGAAAAAGGAATATTGCCCATCAGAATTATTTGCCCAGGCAGAGTATATCGAAATGAAACAGTGAGTGCAAGGGCCCATTGCTTTTTTCACCAGGTAGAAGGTTTATACATTTCTGATAATGTTTCGTTTGCAGATCTTAAACAAACACTTTACTTTTTTGTACAGGAAATGTTTGGGCAAGATGTAAAGATCCGATTTCGTCCCTCTTATTTTCCTTTTACTGAGCCTAGCGCAGAGATGGACATAAGCTGCTTAATATGCAATGGCAAAGGTTGTAATATTTGTAAACATACCGGCTGGGTTGAGATTTTGGGTTGTGGTATGGTTCACCCCAACCTTTTGGAAAATTGTAAAATTGATAGCGGTAAATATTCCGGGTTTGCTTTTGGTATGGGTATCGAAAGAATTACAATGCTTAAATACCAGGTAAAAGACTTGCGTTTGTTTAGCGAAAATGATCTTAGATTTTTAAAGCAGTTTACGAGTGTGGTGTAGTTTTAAAGCTTTTTATTAAATTTGTATATGAAAGAAATTACCCTTGAAGTTGATGAAGGCAAATACAAATTCTTTTTAGATATCCTTCGCAATTTTGATTTTGTTTCTGTAAAAAAGGATTCAACACATAAAGACATTATCATGTCAGTAGCTAAGGGAATGCATCAAGCTAAATTAGCTTCAGAAGGAAAAATGAAGAGCCGTTCAGCCAAAACATTTTTAAATGAAATTTGAGGTAAAAACTATCCCTTCTTTTGAAAAAGACTTCAAAAAATTATTTAAAAAATATCATTCTTTAAAGTTAGATTTATTTAAGTTGATAAAGCAATTAGAAGTCAATCCTTTTTTTGGAACTTCCATAGGAAAAGATTTTTATAAAGTTCGTATAAGCATATCCAGTAAAGGAAAAGGAAAGTCAGGCGGTGCAAGAGTTATTACTTGCGTAAAAATAATTAAGCAAGTTATTTATTTATCTGCTATCTACGATAAATCTGAGAAATCTAATATTACAGATTCCGAATTAAAACTATTAGCTAACCAAATCGGATAAATTCAACATCGAATGATCAGCACCATTTGTATTTGCGGCGCAGGCACTATGGGAAGCGGTATTGCACAGGTATCAGCCCAAAGTGGTTTTTATACAATTTTGTTTGATGTAAATGAAAGTGTACTCGAAAAATCAAAAGAAAACATTCAAAAAAATCTTACTTTTTTAGTAGATAAACAAAAAATATCTGCTGAAGATAAAGACCAGATTTATGAGCGTATAAAATTTGTAAACGATACTAATGATTGCATCGCTGATGTAATTATAGAAGCTATCATAGAAAAGATTGATGCAAAGGTTGCATTGTTCAATCAGCTTTCAGAGATTAATCATGCGGAAGTTATTTTTGCAACCAATACTTCTTCTATTTCTGTTTCTGATATTCAAAAAAAAGTACACTATCCCGAAAGAGTGGTGGGTATGCATTTTTTTAATCCTGCTTATTTAATGAAACTGGTAGAGGTTGTAAAGGGAGAACAGACTAATCCGGAAGTTGCGCTGAGCGTTTATGATTTATGTAGGCAAATGGGGAAATCCCCCGTTATGTGCAAAGATGCTCCAGGCTTTATTGTAAACCGTATTGCACGTCATTATTATTTGGAAGCAATGAAACTGGTAGAACAAGGTGCAGCTACTTTTGAAAATGTTGATGCAATAATGGAAGCTACAGGGTTTAAAATGGGGCCCTTCAGATTAATGGATCTGAT
>JBBJOK010000004.1:0-1630 GCA_037721545.1 Chitinophagaceae bacterium | reverse complement strand
TCAAGGTAAAGCCAAACAATTGTTACCAGCAATCCAAAAGCACCATACCATTCCATATATTTTGGTGCACCTGCTTCAACACCCTGTTCTATCATGTCAAAATCCAGAATAAGATTAAGGGCAGCAATGGATACTACAAATAGAGAAAATATTATTCCGAATGTACTGCCTTCATGTATAAATGGCACATCCATCCCAAACATACGCATCACCATTGTTATCAGGTAAAAAATTGCGATACCAACTGTTGCTGTAAAAATTATTGCTTTAAATTTTTGTGTAGCCCTTATTATTCTTGCCGCATACAGTAAATACATAGCTATGGCAGTTCCAAATGTTAACCCTACCGCTGTTACAATAATGAATGGAGCTTTATCAGCAAAAGCATAATTGTAATATGCGGAGATAGCACCTACAAATAAACCTTCCAGCAATGCATAGGCAGGTGCAAGAAATGGCGCCCACTGTTTTTTAAATGTTATAATAAGTGCAACCACTAAACCTCCTATTGCACCTGTCCAAATGAGCGGTTGTACATTTCCACCTTCCGTAAACTCCTTCCAAGAGTAAAATGCAGTACCCATTACCATTAAAAATAAAAATCCAAATTTATTAAGTGTACCCCTTACTGTCATCGCATTTTCATTGATCACCATATCATCTAACACAGTGTCAGTAAATCTTTTTTCAGACAGAACCGGGTTACCAGATTTAAATAAATCCATATTTTAGTTTTAGAATATAAAATTAAACGAAAAAGTGAAATTATAATTCTTATTTAACTAAAAAAATACAAAGCATATATTCTAACTTTGTAAGCAATGGTTGAGCAAGAAATTTTGCAGGATGTAGTTATAAAATTTGCCGGTGACTCCGGAGATGGTATGCAGTTAACGGGCAGCCAGTTTACCAATAGTACAGCCATGCTGGGTATTGACCTGGCAACTTTTCCTGATTTTCCTGCAGAAATAAGAGCGCCACAAGGTACGCTGCCGGGTGTATCCGGCTATCAACTCAGATTTTCCAGTGATAGAATTTTTACACCAGGTGATGCATGCGATGTTTTAGTTGCTATGAATGCAGCAGCGCTAAAAACAAATTTAAAAGGATTAAAAAGAAATGGAAAAATCATTGCCAATGTAGATGGGTTCGATGCAAAGAATTTGAGATTAGCCAATTACCCTGATGGAATCAATCCATTAGAAAATGGAAGTTTAGAAGGCTATGAAGTGATAAAGATGGATGTTACTAAAATGACGAGAGAAGCCCTGAAGGAATTTGAAATGGGTACAAAAGAAAAGGACCGGGCTAAAAATATGTTTGTGCTGGGGTTTTTATACTGGATGTATAACCGCAGTTTGGATAATACCATTGAGTTTTTAACAGGAAAATTTAGCAAGAAAGAAGATATATTAAACAGTAATATAAAAGTTTTACAGGCAGGTTATAATTATGGTGACACTACCGAAACATTTACCACGAGGTATTCTGTAGAAAAAGCAAAAATGCCTGCCGGCACTTACAGAAGTATTATGGGAAACCAGGCAGTTGCTTATGGTTTAATTGCAGCATCACAAAAAAGCGGTTTGCAATTATTTTTAGGATCTTATCCTATAACCCCAGCCAGCGA
>JBBJOK010000089.1:7969-9764 GCA_037721545.1 Chitinophagaceae bacterium | reverse complement strand
GCCCCGCAATATGTCTATGAAAAAATGATTGGTGGTTTAGTTGATAATTATGTTTTTACGGGCAATAAAGATGCGCTGAAATATTTAAGTGTGATAACAGACTGGGCTATTAAAAATTTAAACCGTGACCGCCTTTATGGACAAACCGCAAGTGAATGGTATACGCTTTCAGAAAATTTATACAGAGCTTATTCTGTAACAAAAGATAAAAAATATTTAGAATTTGGTAAGATATGGGAGTATCATGATTATTGGAATGTGTACGCAAAGGGAGAGAAAGTAAATACAAAAATTCGGCATCATGCATACAGCCATTTAAATACATTGAGCAGTGCGGCTGCAGCTTATATGGTAAGTGGTGATGAAAGATATAAAACCATTATTAAAAATGGTTATGACTACATGCAGAATGAACAATGTTTTGCTACAGGCGGGTACGGACCGAATGAAAGATTTCTGGATAAAGAAAATCTTATAAATGTTTTAGAAAACACACACAATACTTTTGAGGAACAGTGCGGATCATGGGCAATATTTAAATTAAGTAAATATCTGCTGGAAATAACCGGCGATGCAAAGTATGGAGACTGGATAGAAAAAATGACAATTAACGGAATAGGAGCTGATATTCCTATGACGAAAGATGGTAAAGTGCATTACTATGCAGATTACAATCCGAGGCAGGGTACAAAATTTAATTATCATTTAAGCTGGAGTTGTTGCACCGGTACCCGCCCACAAGCAATAGCGGAGTATGCAGATCTTATTTATTTTAAGAATAAAAACAGCTTGTATGTAAATTTATACACGCCTTCAAAAGTAGAATGGAACGGGCTTTCCATTAATCAGCAAACTAAATATCCGGAAAGTAATGAAACAGAATTCATTATAAGATTCAGCGGTTCGCCGGTAGAAAATACCTTCATAAATTTTCGCAACCCGGCTTGGACAAAAACAATACCTGTTGTATTAGTAAATGGCAAAGCAGTTAAAACAGCTTTAGTAAATAACTGGATGCAGTTACAACGTAAGTGGAAAGATGGTGATAAAATAAAAATTATTTTTCCTATGAATTTATATGCAGACAGGTTAGATGAATCTAAACCATTTCCTGTAGCAATAATGTATGGCCCGGTAGCAATGGCTTCTAATGTTATCACTGATTATCCTACAGACTTTGTAACAGAAAATAATATTTCTTCAAACTTCATTTTAATTAATGGCAAGCCACTAAATTATCAAATAAAAAACCATCCTGATTTAACACTTCGTCCTTATTATCAATATGTTATAAACGAACCTTATGTTTTATATTTTGATCCGGCTGTTAAGAATGTAATACCGAAAAAAAATTGGACACTAACAGGTAACTGGCAAAGAGCTAAAGGACCTTATTTTACTAACAATGGAAGTGTAAGTGCAGACTTTACGGGTAAAGGAATTGTGGTTTATTTTTCATCATTCCCAAATTCAGGAATTGTAAAACTTGAAATAGATGGCAAAGAAGCAGAGAAGGTAAATACTTACACAGCTGAAACGGGAGGTAGAGATCTGATAAAAACTTATAATAATTTATCTGTCGGCAAACACAACGTTAAAGTATCAGTAACCGGAGAAAAAGATCCGCAATCAAAAAATACCTTTTTAAATATTTCTAAGTTTGAAGTCATAGATTAACGGCATTTAAATGAAGTAATAAATTTATATAATGAGATCAATCTACTTTATAAAAATTTTATTCTTTCTCAGTGTTGGTGTTGTTTTTCAAACAGGATGTTTGCTCAAAAATCATCAA